>SCTU01000193.1 GCA_004297315.1 Dehalococcoidia bacterium
ACGAACATCGGCATGACGACGTGAACGAAGCGGTCGTTGCCGACGGGGCGGAGGACGCCGGGGGATGAGGGCGACGTCGTCTCGATCGCCACGCGGTCGGCGTCGAGGACGTTCAGGACGTCCATCAGGTAGCGGCCGTTGAAGGCAATCTTCGCCTCCGCGCCTTCGACGACTGCGTCGAGGATGCCCTCGTTGTTGCCGACCTCTTCGGCGCGCGCCGTGATCACCAGACGGCCGGGGTTCGAGCCCTCGCCGGGCGTCGCGATGATGCGCACGATGCCGGAGCCGTCGCGCGCGAAGATCGAGGCGATCCGCGTCTCGCGCATGAACTCGGCGACGGCGACCTCGGTGCGCGTGGCGCGCTGCGCCGGGATCAACTGCTCGTAGTTC
This sequence comes from Dehalococcoidia bacterium, assembly GCA_004297315.1. GTDB lineage: Bacteria > Chloroflexota > Dehalococcoidia > UBA2979 > UBA2979 > SURF-43. The sequence continues at coordinate 391 of SCTU01000193.1, forward strand.
GGGAACGTCCCCTGGATCAGGTTGGCCGTCAGCCGCGCGTGTCCGACGTCGAACTGCACCTGCGTGCCCGCCGGGTTGAACGTGATCGCCACTTTGCCCTCGGCAGCCTCGCCGAGCAGCCGGCCGAGTTCGCCCAGCGCGCGGGCCGGCACGATCACTGCGCGCTCGACCTTCGACTCGATCGGCATCGTGTGGACCGAAAGCCGGAAGCCGTCTGCGGCTGCGAGGCGGAGCGAACCGGCGGTGAAGTGGAAGTGCACGCCGGTCAGGACGGGACGCGAGTCGTCGGTCGCCGCAGAGAAGACGGTCTGCGCGATCGCCGTGCGCAAGCGAGGCGCCTCGATCGTGATCGCCTCGCTGCCCTCGACGGTCGGGATCGGCGGGAAGTCGTCGGGGTCCATGCCACCGATCGAGGCGGTGTTGCGCACGCAGGCGAGGCTCACCTGCCGCGAGCGCTCTGCCAGCCGCATCGTGATCTCCTCGCGCGGCAGCGTGGCGACAAAGTCCGAGATCAGCCGCGAGGGCAGCGTGATCGATCCGGGCTCCTCCACGCGCGCGTCGATGCGATACGTGATCGCGATCGTCTCGGCGTCGGTCGCGGAGAGCGTGAGATGGCCGGCCTCGGCCTCCAGGAGGACGTGCTGTGTGATCGGCAGGGTGGTCCGGGTGGGAATGGCGCGCAGCACGGCCGAGAGGCCGCGGTGCAGGTCTTCCTGCTGACAGGCGATCCGCATGCTTAACCGATCACACAGGTACACCGATTCTTCACGGAAGTATAGGTGGCCCGGGACTGGCACGGCAACGCGCCCGCGGCGCGCTCGCCCCCGCTCAACCGCCCGAGCGGCGCGGCGGCAGCGCCTCCAGCAGCGTGGCGAGCGCGTCGAGGTGGAGGTCGGGGGACGCAGCGCGCTCAGGGTACGGCGTCTCGGTCCGTCGCAGCCACGCCGTGCGCAGGCCGGCATGGTGCGCGCCCGTCACGTCCGCCATCGGCGAGTCGCCAACGTAGAGGATCTCCCCCGGCTCCAGGCTGAGCCGGCCGCACAACGCCCCGAAGACGGCGTGATGCGGCTTGTACGCCCGCAGCGACTCGGACGACTGGATCACGGAGAAGCGCAGCCGCGCCCGCACGAGTGCCCGCTGCAGGAAGTCCTCGTCGGCGTTCGACAGCAGCGCCAGCGCGTAGCCACGCGCGTGGAGCCCTTCCACCGTCTCGAGCGCGTCCGCGTATGGGGGGGACTCCGAAAGACGCGCGCGGAAGTGGTCGGCGGCCGCCTCGGCATCGCCCGGCACCTCGTGCGTCGCGAGCGCAGCGGCAAACTGGCGGCGCCAGATCTCCCACTGGCTGTGCCAGTCCGGGATCGGCCCGGCCAACATGCGGTCCAGCATGTGGCCGGTCTCTGCCGGCTCGCGCGGCCACACGTCGGCCTGCGCGTACGCCTTCGTCCACGTGTCGAAGAACGCCTCGTGGTCGACGGCGATCCGCTGCGTCAGCAGCAGCGAGGACACCTCGACACGGAAGTGGGCCATCGTGAAATCGAACAGCGTGCCGAAGCCGTCGAAGGCGACGGCGCGGATCGCGCTCGGGTCGAACGGCGGTCGTGCTTCCATGCGTGCGCAGTCTAAGCGCAGGGCCGGGCGAGGCCCTGGATGGCGAGGCCCAACATCGTGAGGCCCCGCATTATGTCCCGGGTTCGTAAACCTCGCTGAACGCGAGGAGCACACGGTCGGCCAGCCCGGCGATCTGCTCGCGCGCCTGCTGGCCCTCCTCGGGCGTCATCCGGCTGCGTTCGGCCAGTTGCTTCGCCGCCTGGTCCAGCGCCTGCCGGAAGAACGTGAATGCCTGCATCGCCTGCGTCAGCGTGATGCCGCGCTGACGCAGTTCGCGGCCGTACTGCTCGCCGATCTGTGTGACCTCGAGTTCGAGGTCGGAGCGCCGGGCGCGACGCCAGATGTAGTCGTCCACGATTTCGAGGAGACGGCGGCCGAGAGGGCGCAACTGGTCGCGCGAGGACGCCGAGATGGTGTCGTTCCACTTGGTCTCGTCTCGGCCCGAGTGGAGCCCGCGCCGGATGCGGGTGACGGCAGCGTTCTCCAGCACGCGGTCGGGTTGGTGTCCGCCGGATTCGAGGAGTGCGTACAGCTCATCCTCGGCGAAGCGCCGATGGCCGCCCGGCGTGCGGAAGACGTGCAGTTGACCGGAATCTGCCCAGCGGCGGACGGTCGATTCGTTGACGCCGAGGATCTCGCACGCCCTCGCCAGGGTGACCCAGCGCCGGACTGCACCCGCGGGGCCCGGAGTGTTTGCGGTAGAGGGGTTCCAATTCGCCACGCCTGGCCTCGAATCTCACTGCTCGAATCTATGCAATTCAAGCGAACCGACGTGAGATTCGCCTACCTCACTCTAGATACGCACAGACCGGGGCGCAAGGGAACCGCGAGTACCGCGTGGGGGGCTCGGTCAGGATTTGCGGAGATTCGGGACTCCTCGACGGACCGAGCCGTCTCCATAGCGCTCGCGCAGGGCGTCCAGCACCTGATCGATCCGCTCCTGGCGCTGCTCGTCCCCACGTCCGGCCGTCGTGCCACTCGCCGCCGCCAACAACTCCAGCTGCACGACGTCCTCCACAAGGTTCGTCACGCCGAGGCCGATCAACCTCACCGGATGGAAGCCTTCGGCCCTCACCACGTCATCGAGCAGTGCGGCCGCCGCGTCGAAGATCGCGCTCGTCGCCTGCGCCGGACGCTCGAGCGTGTGGCTGCGCGAGAGCGTGGTGAAATCCTGCCACCGCAGTTTGAGTGTGACCGTGCGTGCCCGCTTCCCGCGCGCACGTAGGTCGCCGCCGACGCGCTCCGCGTGTTCGCGCAGCACGGCGCGGAGGCGTCCGAGGTCGGCGACATCCTCCCCGAACGTGACCTCTCGCGAGATCTGCTTCCGCTCGCGGCCACCGGCGAGCACGGGCGCGGGGTCGACGCCTCGTGCACGCTCGGCGAGCATCGCGCCGCTCGCGCCGAACTGCGCGACCAGCCAGCGTGGATCCTGCGCCGCGGCCTCGCCCACCGTGCGGATGCCGGCCCGGGCCAGGCCCTCGGCGAACTTCGGCCCCACGAAGGGCAGATCGCGCACGGGAAGCGGCGCGAGGAAGGCCGCATCTCCGCCCGGCGGCACCTCGATTAGCCCGTCCGGCTTCGCCCGGTCGGAGCCAACCTTCGCGACCGTCCGCGATCCCGCGATGCACACCGACACCGCGATGCCGAGTTCGTCCTTCACGCGTGCGCGCAACGCCTCGGCCGCCGCGCGCGCCCCCGTGCCACCGGCGCCGATGCCCGTGAGGTCCGCGTACGCCTCGTCGAGGCCACCCGACTCCACCACCGGCGTGAGTTCGCCCAGCATCGCGTGGAAGCGCCGTGAGGCATCGAGGTAGGCGGCGAAGTCGGGCGGCACGACGATCGCCTGCGGGCACAGGCGCAGCGCCTGCACCATCGGCTGCGCGGAATGGCACCCAAACACGCGGGCCTCGTACGACGCCGTGGCGACCACGCCGCGCCGGCCGGGATGGCCGACGAGCACCGGCTTCCCGCGCAGTGCGGGATCCTTCACCCGTTCCACCGCGACGAAGAACGAGTCGAGGTCGAAGTGTGCGATCCGGCGCGGCAAGACAGGCCCGACTTCCGACATCGCCCCTCCGTGCGACGCATCACCCGCCGCTCTCATTCAGACGAGTATGCCGCACGCAAAGACGCGCGGAATCCCTGCAGCACGGTCGCGAGCGCGCCATTGTGGGCCCTTGCGTCAGGCCTACGGTGTTATCATTTGCGCGGGCTCAGTGGACCTCGAGCGGCGTTCAACACCTGCACGTCTCCGCGGTATCTGAGATTCGGTGGTGTGCCGGCCACCCCGGGCCGGCGTGCAGAGGCGCCGGGTGACCTTGATCCGGCTGGAAGTGTTGGACGTGACGCAGAGGATTTACGTCGGGAACCTGCCATTCTCCGCAACGGAGGAAGAGGTTTCCGGGCTATTCGCCCAGTACGGCGAGGTTGTGTCCTGCAGCCTCCCGAAAGACCGCGAGACGGGCCGGCCGCGTGGCTTCGGTTTCGTGGAGATGGAAGATGAAGGCGCGAAAAAGGCGATCGCCGCGCTGGACGGGCAGTCGCTCGGTGGCCGCGCGCTCCGTGTGAACGAGGCGCAGCCCCGCGAGGCCCGCGGTGGCGGCGGCTACGGTGGCGGTGGTGGTGGCTACGGCGGCGGCGGTGGCGGCTACGGCGGCGGCGGTGGCCGCAGCGGTGGTGGCGGCTACGGCGGCGGTGGCGAGCGCGGTGGTGGTGGCGGCTACGGCGGCGGTGGCAGCCGGGGGGGCGGCTACGGCGGCGGTGGTGGCGGTTACGGTGGTGGTGGAGGCTCTCGCGGCGGCGGCGGCGGCAGCAGCCGCGGCGGCGGTGGCTACCGCTAGGTTCAGGGGCGAAGGTTCCGCGCGCGCAGCAGGTGTCGCGCGCGGGCCGGGCAAGCGCACACAGCGAGGCCCCTCGATCGAGGGGCCTCCGTTTAGCCGGGCGTGCGCTGAGGGTTAGCTGCTGCTGCCGGTCGGGCGCTCGCCGCGCGAGCGGCCGAAACGCGCCTTGGTCGCGCGCGGCACCAACCGCAGCCCTTCGAGTTCATCCTCGGTGACTTCGTTCACCGCCTGCTCCTTCGAGCGTCCGGCGCGCAGACGCCGCGCGACCGCGACACCGGCAGCGATGATCACGGCAGACGAAACGGCCGCGCCTCCAGCGATGAACATGTGCTTCCGCTTCATCTCGGGGAAGCGCTCCAGCACCTGGTGGGCGAGCGAGATCGCGTCGTGGGCGAGTTCGTCGAGCCGCTCGCCACCGCTGGCCTCATTCGAGTCGTCAGGCAGCCATGCAGCCATCCCCCACCCCTTCCGAGTCACCGCGGTGCCCCGTGCCAATTATCCGGCACCGGCGTTACGCCGGTGTTTCTCCGTCGATCTGCCGGAGCAGGCAGGCGGTGTGCAAAGCAGCGTACATCGCCTCGGCCCCCTTGTTCCCCACCGCGCCGCCCGCGCGCGCCTCGGCCTGTGCCAGGTTGTTCGTCGCAATCACGCCATTCCCGACCGGCACGCCGGTCTCGCGCCCGATCTCCATCAGCGCCCGCGTCGTCTCCCCCGCAACCAGTTCAAAGTGGGGCGTCTCGCCGCGGATCACGGCGCCGATGGCGCAGACCGCGTCGACCTCGCCCTCTTCGGCCAGCCGCTGCGCCACGATGGGGATTTCGAAGGCTCCCGGCACCCAGTAGATCGCAAGGTCTTCCTCGCGCACGCCGTACTCTGCCGCCAGCGCGAGGGCGCCGTCGGCCAAGCGCCGCGTGATCTGGTCGTTGAACATCGCGACGACGACGGCGACTCGCAGGCCGGCGGCGTCGAACCGGTCCTCGCCGTATGTAGCCGGCACGCTAGAACTCGGTCCCCGGCATGTCCTGCGAGAGGATGTGCCCCATCTTGTCTCGCTTCGTCGTCAGGTAGCGCACGTTGTGCGCGTTCGCCGGCACCTCCAACTGCACCCGCTCGACGACGTCGAGGCCATAACCGTCCAGGCCGGCCCCACGCAGCGCCCCGAACGTGGCCAGTTCCTTGATCTTCACCGGGTTGTTCGTCATCAGCCGCATCTGGCGTACGCCGAGGTCGACGAGGATCTGCGCGCCGATCCCGTACTCCCGGTTCTCCGCCGGCAGGCCGAGGGCGATATTCGCCTCGACGGTGTCGAGTCCCTGCTCCTCCTGGAGCCGGTAGGCGCGGATCTTGTTGTGCAGTCCGATGCCGCGGCCCTCCTGGTCCATGTACAGGATCGCGCCGCGCCCCGCCTCGGCGACCTTCGCCATCGCGGCGTCCAGTTGCTCGCCGCAGTCGCAGCGCAGCGATCCGAAGACGTCGCCTGTGACGCACTTGTCGTGCACGCGCACGAGCACCGGCTCAGGCGTCGTCAGGTCGCCCATCACGATCGCGACGTGCTCCTTCGAGTCGATCAACGTGCGGTAGGCAATGACGCGGAACGTCCCGTGGTGCGTCGGGAGGGTCGCCTCGTCCACGCGCTCCACGAGGCGTTCGTTGGACATGCGGTAGGCGATCAGGTCGGCGACCGTCAGGATCTTGAGGCGGTGCTTGCGCGCGAACTTCACGAGGTCCGGCATCCGCGCCATGGTGCCGTCTTCCTTGATGATCTCGCACACCACACCCGCGGGCTCCAGCCCCGCCATGCGGCAGAGGTCGACCGTGGCCTCCGTCTGCCCCGCGCGCTGCAACACCCCACCGGGCTTCGCGCGCAGCGGGAAGACGTGGCCGGGCCGCGTGAAGTCGGCAACCGTCGCCTTCGGGTCGGCGAGGAGCGTGATCGTCCGCGAGCGGTCGGCGGCGGAGATGCCCGTGGTCACGCCCTCGCGCGCCTCCACGGTCACGGTGAACGCGGTGCCGAGCGGCGCCGTGTTGTGGTCCGCCATCGGGTTCAGCCGCAGCGCGTCCGCGCGTTCCTCCGTCAACGGCACGCAGATCAGGCCGCGCGCGTGGGTGGCCATGAAGTTCACCCAGTCCGGCGTGCAGAACTGCGCCGCGATGACGATGTCGCCCTCGTTCTCGCGGTTCTCGTCGTCGGTCACGATGATCGGACGCGCGTTCCGCAGTTCCTCGAGCGCCTCTTCCACCGAGGCCATCTCGGCCGGACGTCGCGCCGCGCGTCGCGGCGCCTTCGCGGGCCCCGCGACCGGCTTCGTCGCCGTCTTCTTCAGCGCGCCGCGGGGTGTGCCCGCCGGCTGCACCGCGTTCGTTGCCATGTCCCCCACCTCTCCAGCGCGTTCGTCGACGCCCTCAGCGGGTCGCCGCGCGCGCCTCCAGGATCTGCTCCACGTACCGGGCAATGATGTCCGTCTCGAGGTTCACCGCTTCGCCCGGCTTCCGGCTCAACAGGTTCGTGTGCTCCTGCGTGTACTGCACCAGCGAGACGGAGAACGAGGTCTCGTCGCGGCCCATCACCGTGAGGGACGCCCCGTCGAGGCAGACCGGGCCCTTCATCACGATGTACTTCAGGTACTCCGGGTCCACCGTGTACCGCGCGACGGTCGCCTCGCCCTCGGGCGTGAGCGAGTGCAACCGGCACGTCGTCTCCACCACGCCGCGCACGAGGTGGCCCGAGAGCCGTGTTGCGCTCGTGACCGAGCGTTCGAGGTTCACCAGGTCGCCCGGGACCAGCGGCTTCAGGTTCGAGCGCCGGTAGGTCTCGTTCATCACGTCGAAGGTCATGCTCGCGGTGTCCATCGCTCGCACCGTGAGGTCCACGCCGTTGACCGCGATCGAGTCGCCCAGCGCGGATCCTTCGACGACCGTGGAGCAGCCGACGACGAGTTCGCCGCCCTCGTGGCGGAGGACCGTGCCTACTTCTTCGATGATCCCCGTGAACATCGCTACTCCCCACCTCGCCCGCCGGAGGCGGCGTCCGGCCAGACCGGTACGCCCTCGACCAGCACGTCCTCACCGAGCCGGCTGACCGCGAGGTCGCGAAGGCGTGGCGCCTCCCGCATCACCTGCGCGCCTCGCCCGCTCACAGCGGACGGCGCGGCGGCGGCACCGATCACGACCGGTGCGATTACAGCATACAGGCGGTCGACGAGACGCCGGTCGAACAGCGCACCAAGCAGCACACCACCGCCCTCGACCATCACATTCAGCATGCCCCGTTCCCCAAGCGCACCAAGCAGCGCCCGCAGGTCGACGTGCGAGGCCCCCTCCCGCCCCGCCTTGCCCGGCAGCGTCAACACCTCGCCGCCGCGCGCTTCGATCGCGGTGCGCCACGCCCGCGAGACCCCGTCGACCGTCGCAATGAGTACCGGTCCGCCGGCCTCTGAGAACAACCGCGCGGTCGGCGGTGTCTGGCCGCGCGAGTCGACCACGATCCGGGCCGGCTGGTGTGGGACGTCGACCCCCGCGGGCCGCGCGGTCAGCGCCGGGTCGTCCGCGAGTTGCGTGCCGGACCCGACGATCACGGCGTCCATCCGCGAACGCAGCCGGTGCACCCACTCGCGCGCCTCCGGGCCGGAGACCCATCGCGCGTCGCCCGAGGCGGATGCGATCCGTCCATCGAGGCTCATCGCCACCTTCACGATGACGGCCGGCAGGCCCGTGCGCCGGTGCTTGAGGTAGCCCTCCAGCACTCGTTCCGATTCCGCTGCGCCGTCTCCGACCTCCACATCGAGGCCCGCGGCGCGCAGCCGAGCGTCCCCGCCGCCAGCGACCTTCGCGTCGGGGTCGACGATCGAGTAACGCACGGCGGTCACCCCGGCCGCGATGATCGCCTCCGTGCACGGGCCCGTCCGGCCGGTATGGACGCATGGCTCGAGCGTGCAGTAGAGCGTCGCCCCGCGCGCCGCCTCGCCAGCCTCGCGAAGCGCTTCCACCTCCGCGTGTGCCCCGCCCGGCGGCTGCGTGTGGCCGCGGCCCACAACCCGTCCGTCACGGACGATGACCGCACCGACCGACGGGTTGGGTGAGGTAGTCCCGAGCGCACTCTCCGCCTCGTCGAGCGCGAGACGCATGAACTCGGACGGCATTGGGCGGCCTCGACTACCGCGACTGCGGCGGCTGGTAGTCGCGGTAGATGCGGGAGGCGGTCGGGAGGGTCTGGCCCTGATAGCGCGACTTCAGGTCGGGGTGGCCGTACGGCCGGTCGGCAGCGGTGGTCAGGTTTTGGAACGACAACTGGCCGATCTTCATGCCGTAGTAGAGGCGGATCGGCAACGTCGCGACGTTGGAGAGTTCCATCGTCAGGTTGCCCTTCCATCCCGGGTCGACGAACCCCGCTGTCGCGTGCACGAGGAGGCCGAGGCGCCCAAGGGAAGACTTCCCCTCGACCCGCGCGACCAGGTCGTCCGCGAGCTCGACCCGCTCCACGGTGGAGCCGAGGACGAACTCCCCCGGGTGCAGCACGAACGGCTCGTCGTCCGCGATCGATTCGGCCTCGGTGAGCTCGGGGATGTCCTCGCGGATGTCGATGTAGGCCTGCCGGTGGTTGCGGAAGACGCGGAAGTGGCGGTCGAGGCGGATATCGAGCGAGGCGGGCTGCACGGCGTTCTCGCCCAGCGGGTCGACGACCAACCGGCCGGACGCCAGCGCTTCGCGGATTGACCGATCGCTCAGGACCACCGGTGACACCTCACCACGGGGAGTGCGGAAGAGGCCGAGCGTACCATCCGAGGCCGGTGCGCGCGCCCGTCTCACCTTCGTGTGGCGCGCCGCCAACACGAAGGAGGGCCGCCCCGGACGGGACGGCCCTCGCAACTGCTGGCCGGCATCAGAAGGGCGGGGTAACAGTGCCGGCCCGGCAACTCTCGGCTGCGGCCCGCTACCCGCGACGACTCATCGTTCGATCTCGAACACCACAAAGACGCTTACGGACAGTTGTTCCTCGCCTGGCGATACCGGCGTCGGGCCGCCGCCACGGCCGCCCGGCACCGACGGCGCCGCCTGGAGCTTGTCGAACACCGGAAACCCGCCACTTGACTCCGAGATGCTGCGCGGCGCGCCGACCTTCACGCCGGCCGCCTTGGCGAGCACATCGGCGCGCGCCTTCGCGTTCTGTACCGCTTCCTCCCGCGCCTTTGCGAGGTACTGGTCCGGCTTCTCCACCGTGAACTGCAGACCGTTCACACGGATGCTGTTCCCACCGGCGGCGATTGCCGTGTCCAGGACGTCGGAGACGGAGTCGAGGTTCCGTATCTTCATCTGCACTTGGTTGTTCACGGTGTAGCCCACGATCTCGGGCGTGCCGGCCTTCGTGGTGGGCGTCGGGGGGCCGTACTGCGGGTAGATGTTGAAGAACTGCGTCTGGATGTCGGCGTCCGAAACGCCCTTCCCCTTCACAGCCTTGGTCAGCGCGTCCATGGTCGTCGCGGCCTTGCTGCGCGCCTCGGCGACAGTCGGCGACGTCACCTCGATCCCGAGGTTCACGAGTGCGATGTCGGGCTTCACGCTGGCCGTGCCCGTGCCGCTGACCGCGATGCCGCTGGCCTCCGCCGGGCCCGGGGCCGCAACGTTGACCTCCGGCGTGCAGGCGACGAGCACAAGCGCGAGGCCACCAAGCGCCGCCGCCGCGATGCGGCGTGCGGGACGTGACAGAGCGGACATGGACGTTCCTTCCGAGTTATCCCTGCCTGCGGCGGACTGCGACGCGCTCGACCAAGGCGAGCACCGTCAGCAACCCCGCCAGTACCCCCAGAGCAGGGGCGAGATCGGCCTCGCCCGATTCCTCAGACGTTGCCACCGGCAGAGTGGTTCCGGGCACCGGCTCCACGGCCGGCGTCGAAGCCGCTGCTAACACCGGTGCGACCGTCGGGGCAGGGGCGTTCGCCCCATCCGCCTTCCTGGCCGCCAGAATGTCAGGTGCCGGCGCCACGGTGGGCGTGATCGCATCCGGAGGAGGCGCCGTCACCACCGGTGCTGCCGGCGGGGCGACCGCCAGGCGGGTCGCTTCGACGGTGGCGATCGGGGTTGCCGCACTCCCGGCGGGCGCGGATGGCGTCCCGGTCGCGGTGGGGGACGGCGCCGCCAGAAGTGTTGGGGCCGAAGGCGCCGGTGTGCCCATAGGAGCCGGGGGAGGGGTGCCCGCAGCGGGAGAAGCGGGCGCCGGTTCAGGCGCCGGCACAACCCCGCGGGTGGCTGGCGGCGGCGCTGGCGTCGCTGTTGCGGGGATGGTGGGTGCGAGTGCCGGGGCGGCTGCGGCTGCGCCAGCAGCTGCCGCTGGGATGACCGCGTCCAGGGTCTGTGTGTCGCGTTCCCGGGCTCCCGCCGTCTGTGGTGCTTCCACTGCCGGGGATGGCGCGCTCTGCTGCGCGAGCGCCGCCGGCGCGGCACTGGTGACCGTCTCGCTCACCTGCGGCGCGCGCACGAGGGCGACCGCAAACGCGAGTGCCGCGACGCCGGCCGCGCCACGCGTCGCCCATTCGAGGCGGCGGAACAGCGCAAACGGGTCTCGGCGTGGGAGGGCGGCGGACAGCGCAAATGAACGGGGGGCGCGCGGCGCCTTCAAATCCCCCAGGGCGAGGCGGACGAGACGCAAATCGTCCAGCACTCCGCGGGCTTCGGGATCGGATGCCAGTTCTTGTTCGACAGCGGCGCGGTCGCGATCGTCCACCCAACCGTCGAGGTAGGCGGAGAGACGTTCGAGGCGGGCTTCCTCGCCACGCGTGGGGTGAGCGGAGGCGCGGACATCGGAAGGCCCAGCCGGCCCTCGACGCGCGCTCAACCCGTGGTCCTGCTCGTCCATTCCGTTACCGCCTGTCCGTCAGACGACCGGCCGCCGCAGAAAGTTCCGCCGAATCTCGAATCACGTCGCGCAACCTGCCCCGCGCGCGGCTGAGTCGCGATTTCACCGTGCCCACAGGAATCCGCGTCACAGCCGCGACCTCGGCGTAGTTCAGCCCCTCGATGTCCGCGAGCACGACGATCTCGCGCCAGTCGTCCGGCAGGGTGAGCAGCGCCGCCTCCAGCGCCCGTCGGAGTTCCGCCTGCTCGACCAATTCCTGCGCGGTAGGACCAGCGTCCGCCGGGTCGAGGTCAGCGCGGTCATCGTCGTCGCGCGCCTCGTCCAGGCTCAGCGTGGGGCGCCGCCCACGCCGGCGCAGTTCGTCCCGCGCTCGGTTCGCGGCGATCGTGAACAGCCAGGCGCGGAACGAGCCGCCGCGAAACGTCTCCAGCCGCTGCCACGCTCGGACAAACGCATCCTGTGTGACGTCCTCGGCGGCGGCGGGGTCGCCGAGCATGCGCAGCGACAGGCCGTAGACGCCGTCCTGGAAGCGCAGCACCAGGGTGTTGAATGCGGTGAGGTCACCGCTCTGCGCGCGGACAACCAGCGCCTCGACGGCAGCGTCGCCGGCTGCACCCGGGCGCACGGCGGGGCCGCCGGGGGCCGCGGGAGCCAGGTCATTCATGGCGGAATGGTCCTCGCGCGCTGCACGAATCCGCAGCGACCACATCTGCCGGAGGGTAACATGGGCCTCCCGAATGGACGCCCGCCGATCACGCCACGCAGCCGCGCTGCTGGCCGGGGAGTCGCGCATGCCGCTGGCCGGAGGACGCGAACTGCTTGCCGCAGCCACGGCGGGCGCGTACGCGCTTCCCGGCTTCAATGTCTCCAACGTGGAGATGGCGCTGGGCGTGATCGACGCCGCCGAGGCGCGCCGCGCGCCTGTGCTGCTGCAGTTCAACCCCTCGAACGTCGAGCACCTCGGCGGGATCGCAGTCGCGGCAGCGCTCGGGCGCACGCTGGCCGCGCGCGCAAGCGTCCCGGTCGCGGTGCACCTGGACCACGGCCCGCACGTCGCCCTGCTGCGACAGGCCGCGCGGCTGGGGTTCACCTCCCTGATGTTCGACGGCTCGATCTTCCCGTACGAGCGAAACCGCACGGAGACGATGGCCGCCTACGCCGTTGCCGCGGAGGCCGGCCTGATGCTGGAGGCCGAACTCGGTCACGTCGGCGGGCGCGAACCGGGCGTCGCCACCTCGGAGACGGTGCTCACCGATCCGGAGGCCGCCGCGCGCTTCGTCGAAGAGACACACGTGGACGCGCTCGCCGTCTCGGTCGGCACCGCGCATGGCCTCGCTGGCTCGATCGACCTCGCGCTCGTCCATGAGTTGCGCGCCGCGACGCGCGGCTTGCCGCTCGTGCTGCACGGCGGCTCGGGCGTCACGCCTCACGACCTCCGCGCAGCGGTCGTCGCCGGGATCCGCAAGGTGAACATCTCCAGCGAGGTCCACGCGGCCTTCGCGAGTGCCCTCGCCGCCACCCTGACGACGGCCGCGCGCGACCCGCGCCCCGCACTCACACGCGCCCGCGAGGCGGTGGCCGCCGTCGCGGCCCAGCGGATCGACCTGCTTGGCGCAGCGCACCGTGCGTAACCGTCCCCGGCGGGTAGCCGGGACGCGTGCCATACTCGATCGGTGATCAGTGACACCGACCCCACGACGGCGGGTGGCCCGCACGACCCCGCAGCGGACTATGACGCCGTCGCGCAGGAGCAGGTGCCCCCGTCGCTCGCATCCCACCACGGCCTGACGACCTTCGACCCCTGGAGCGTCCCGCGGAAGCGTGGCCTCGCGGCGTGGGGCCTCGCCGGCATCGCCGAGACGCTTGAGGTCGTGGCGCTGGCGTTGATCATGTTCATGGGCGTGCGGGTCGTTGCACACAACTACATCGTCGACGGCGCATCGATGGCGCCCACGTTCCAGAGCAGCGAACTGGTGATCGTGAACCGGCTGGCCTACCGCGAGATCGACCTCTCCTGGCTTCCGGGCGGCCACAAGGTGCGGCCCTTCGGGAAACCTGAGCCGGGAGACGTGGTCGTCTTCCTCTACCAGGAGGAGCCACGCGAACGTGACTTCATCAAGCGCGTGATCGCCGTGCCGGGCCAGACGGTGGAAGTGCGCGACGGACACGTCCAAGTGGATGGCCGCGCGCTCGCGGAGCCGTATATCGCCGCGCCACCCAACTATGCGATGCCGAAGATGGTGGTGCCGGAGGGCACGGTCTTCGTCCTGGGCGACAACCGTAACAACTCGTTCGACTCCCACCTCTTCGGGGTGATCGAGCAGTCCAGGCTCATCGGCCGCGCGGAACTGCGCTACTGGCCGTTCGATCGCTTCTGGCGCGTGAACCACCACATCGGCACGCCGACCTCGTAGGCGGCAGGCGGGGGGCGCGCTAGACTCGCGCGCGGCAGCCATGCACGCGCGGGAGGTGTCCCATCCCAGTCGACCCGGAGATGATCGCGGCGCTCACCGACGCAGGCGCCTTCCTGACCGGCCACTTCCAGTTGAACTC
>SCTU01000194.1 GCA_004297315.1 Dehalococcoidia bacterium
GACGGGTCATCATGGATGGAACGAGTCGCGCCTAGCGCGAGCCCGCGCGCTTCCGCGCCAGTACGCGGCGCGCGGCGCCGGCCACGCCCGTGGTGTTCAGGCCCATGATGTCAAGGACCTCGTCCCAAGTGCCGGACTCGCCGTAGCGGTCCTGCACACCGACGAACTCCATCGGCACGGGGTGGCGCGTCGCCAGCGCCTGCGCACTCATCGCGCCGAGGCCGGAATGCACGAGGTGCTCCTCGGCGACGACGATCGCGCCCGTCTCGCGTGCGGCGGCCTCGAGCGCCTCGACGTCGAGGGGGCGGACGGTCGCCATGTTCAACACGCGAGCCTCGATCCCCTCACGGGCGAGGACCTCGGCGGCGCGCAGGCTGCGCTCCACGAGGAGGCCGCAGGCGACGATCGTCAGGTCGCGCCCGTCACGCAACATGTCCGCCTTGCCGAGACGAAACCGCGCGCCCTGGGTGTAGACCACGGGCAACTTCGGACGGCCCGTGCGGATGTACCACGGCCCCTGCTGTGCGACCGCGGCCTCGATGACGGCCTCCGCCTCCACGATGTCGGCGGGCACGACCACGCTGAAGTTCACGAGCGATGCGAAGAGCGCGAGGTCCTCGACCGATTGAGCCGAGGCGCCGTCCTCGCCGGTGGAGACGCCGCCGTGCGACGCCACGATCTTCACGTTCATCCGTGGCTGCGCGACCGACATCCGCAGCTGGTCGAAGGCGTGCTCCGCGAACACCGCGAAGGTCGTCGCGAAGACCGTACTGCCGAGGGTGGCGAGGCCGGCCGCGGCCGACACCATGTTCTGCTCCGCCACGCCGAAGGTGAAGAAGCGCTCCGGAAAGGCGTCCTTGAAGGCGCGCGCCGAAGTGGACTTACCGAGGTCGGCGTCCACGACGACGATGTCGGCGCCCGCGCGCTGCAGGCGGATGAGTGCGGGGCCGAGCGCCTCGCGCGTGGCGGCGGCTGCGGGGACGGTGGTCATCGCGAGCCCTTCGGGTCGGCGAGTTCAGCCATCGCGAGCGCGTACTGTTCGTCGGACGGGGCGGCGCCGTGGAAGTTGGGGTTGTTCTCCATGAACGAGACGCCTTTGCCCTTGACGGTGTTGAAGATCACGAGCGCCGGCTTGCCCTTCACCGCGTAGGCCCAGCGCAGGGCGTCCTCGATGGCCGCGAAGTCGTGGCCGTCGACGCCGACGAGCACCTCCCACCCGAAGGCGCGGTACTTCTCGTCCAGCGGCTCGGTACGCATCGTGTTCACGGTGAAGTCGTCGTTCTGGATACCGTTGCGGTCGATGAGCGCGATCAGGCCGTCGACCTCGTGGTGGGCGGCGGCCATCGCGGCCTCCCACACCTGGCCCTCGTCCTGCTCGCCGTCGCCCATCAGCACGACGACCTTGTTGTCCATGCCGTGCAGCCGCATCCCGAGCCGGATGCCGAGGCCGAACGAGAGCCCCATGCCGAGCGCACCTGCGGAGTTCTCGACGCCGCCGGGCTTGCCGAGGACGGAGTGCCCCTGGAGCCGGCCGCCCTTGCGGCGGAACGTATTGAGTTCCTCGACGGGGAAGTAGCCGCATTCGGCGAGGATGGCGTATTGCGCGGGCGTGCAGTGGCCCTTGCTCATGATGAAGCGGTCGCGCTCAGGCCAGGCCGGGTCGGAGGGGCGGTGGCGGAGAATCCGCGTGTACAGCACCGACATGATGTCGATCGCGGACAGCGACCCGCCGATGTGTCCCGACTTCGCGTCGTACACCATCTTGACGATGTGGCGACGCAGACGGCGGGTCAACGCCTCCAGATCAGTGGATGCACTCACGACCATGTTGAAGTCCCGCCCCCCGCTTGGCGATCAAGCCAAGTATATGGAGCGAGTCACGCCCGGTCGAACACGGTGACCTCGAAACGGGCGAGTCTGCCTCGCGACCCGCCGCCGGACATCGAACTGCTACGTGGAGCAGGCGGAGAAGCCGCAGATCGGACAGAGGCTGCATCCCTCTCCGAAGACCAGCGGCCCCGCGCAGTGCGGGCAGCGCGGACCCATCGCTGGTCGGGCACGGCGGGCGCGGCGCTCCTCGCCCGCGGCGGCGTTCGAGGCCTGTGCGGTGGGAGCGAGGAGGGTGGAGTAGTTGGGGGTCATCGTCTGCCTCGACTTCCGTGGGAGGCGCGTTGATATCGAACAAATGTTCTGCCTGGGAGGCTATCTCAGAACGGGCGTTCTTGTCAACGGCGAGAGGCTGAATCTACAGGCGGCGAAGACGGGGCGAGGCGACTGCTGTACCGGCCACGAGCAGGGCGACCGCCCCGCCAATTGCGATCCCCCAGCGGGTGCCGAGGCCCTCCGCGGCGCCGCCGAGGATGACCGGCCCGAGCCAGCCGAATCCGATCGCCATCATCCAGAGACCGATGACCCGACCGCGCACCTCGTCGGGCACGCTCGCCTGAAGGAGCGCCCACTGGAGCGCGTCGAACATCGCAGCCATCGAGCCGATCACGACCATTAGCCCGAGGGAGAGCATGAAGTGGTCCGATACCGCCAGCGCCAGCAGGCCGACCGCGAACACCGTCGTCACGACGACCAGCAGCCATCCGCGCGGCACCACCTCAACGAGCTGAGACAGCGCGACCATCCCCAGCACCGCGCCGAGGCTCGCGCCGAAGGTCAGGAGCCCGAGCCCCGCGGCGTCCACCTCTAGCACACGGTCGGCGAGCGCGGGCATGAGTGATTGGTACGAGAACGCGAATACCTCGATCGCGAGCGCGAGGAGCAGCAGCGTGAGCACGACGGGGATCCGCAGCGCCACGCGCAGCCCCTCGATGGCATCGCCCCAGAGCGAAAGCCGGGCGCCGGGGCGGCGGTGCGCTGCCGGGGCAACGCGCAACGTCGAATAGACCGCGGCACCCAGTGCCGACGCCAGGGCGGCGAGCAGGAACACCGGACCCGGCCCCAGCGCCTCGAGCAGCAGGCCCCCGACGATCGAGGCGGCGAGCGCGACGGAGCGCGAGCCGGAGGCGTGCAGGCTGATCGCGCTCGC
>SCTU01000195.1 GCA_004297315.1 Dehalococcoidia bacterium
TCGTGTTCGCCGCGAAGAAAGATCGCTTTGCGAATGGCGTCCGTCGATATTATTGGTCCCTGCCGCAGCGCCACCGGGGACCGGCGTGGTGGCGGTGGCAGTTTCGACCAACTGATCAACAGGCCAACACCGTTGCGCTGGTTCTAATCGTGACAATCTTGATTGTCGGCCTGTTCGCATTGGGAATTGGTGTTCGTGCGGTCGCGCAGTAAGACAGCGTCGCGCTACCGCCGAGCGGCACGATCTCAGCGCCCCGCGCTGATTTCGTTCCACGAGCGCATGCACGTCGGGATCGTGCTGCCGATGCGTGAGATGGACCAGCACGCGAAAGCGTCCGGCGCGAGCGGCGTGAGTGCGCGCCATTCCCCGGTGCCGCCGCCGGGGACGCGGTAATTGACGTAGTAAGCGCGTCCCTCTTCGCCCGCCGAAGCGACGCCCACCCCGGTCACGAGGTACGGGCGCTCGCTCCAGGACTTCCAGCCGAGGTCAACTGCGAGAATCAGAATCAGCAACAGGGCAATCATGTAAGGACGCACGGCGGACCTCCTGCCGATGCAACGCAGCCGAACGCAACGCGTTTGGGTCGTTCGTCAGTGGTCGCACGTAAGGCGCCCCGGACGTCAGTCCTCGACGTCTCCGTCCGCGAAGAGCGCAGCCTGCGCGCTTCGCGCGGTCGCCGTGTGCGAATCGATCCCGAGGTGCTCGTACCCGAGCCGCGTGAGGATACGGCCGCGCGGCGTGCGTTGTATGAACCCGATCTTCAACAAATAGGGTTCATACACATCCATGATCGTGTCGCCCTCTTCGGAGATCGCCGCCGCGAGGGTCTCGAGGCCGGCCGGCCCGCCGCCGAAACGTTCCGCGAGCGCCGTCATCAAGTCGCGGTCCATCTGGTCGAGCCCCAGGTCGTCGATCTGCATCCGGCCGAGCGCGGCCGCGGCGACCTCGCCCGTGATCACGCCGTCCGCTCGCACCTCGGCGTAGTCGCGCACGCGCCGCAGCAGGCGGTTCGCGACGCGCGCCGTCCCCCGCGACCGGCGCGCGATGCCCGCGATGCCGTCGGGCGTGATCCGACAGGCGAGGACGTCCGCCGACCGCGCGATGATCTGTGTGAGCGCGGCCTCGTCGTAGAAGTCCATGCGATACGCCGAGCCGAAGCGGTCGCGCAGCGGCTGCGACACGAGGGCGAACCGCGTCGTCGCGCCGACGAGCGTGAAGCGGTTCAACTTCAGCCGCACGTCGCGTGCCTTCGGCCCCTTGCCGAGGATGATGTCGACGGAGAAGTCCTCCATCGCGGGATAGAGGACCTCCTCCACCGGCAACGAGAGCCGGTGGATCTCGTCGATGAACAGCACGTCGCCCGCCTGCAGGCTCGTCAGCAGCGAGGCGAGGTCGCCGGCGCGCTCGATCGCGGGCCCGCTCGTGATCCGGATCGAGACGCCCATCTCCGCCGCGACGATCATCGCGAGCGTGGTCTTGCCGAGTCCGGGCGGGCCGTGGAAGAGCAGGTGGTCGAGCGGTTCGCCCCGCTGTTTCGCCGCCTCGATGCTGATCCGCAGGCTCTCCTTGATCCGCTCCTGCCCGAAGTACTGCTCCAGCCGCCGTGGCCGCAGGCTCGCCTCCGTCCGCACCTCCTCAGGCAGGGCGGTGGGCGCGAGCGGCCCGGGCCGGGCGGCCTCGGGGGCGGCCTGGGACGCGGGCTTCGAGGACTTCGTGGCGCGGGAGGCGGGCGGCTCGGCCATGCGACCGAGTATAGCGTCGCCCCGAACGGACGTTCGAGTGACGCGGTGTGTATGCGTAGGCATACTCGTCTGGTGATTTTGCACTAGTGGGCGAGGAGACGGCGATGTTCGGCACCGTGGCGCGCATGAGGGTGAAGCCGGGCGGCGACGCGATGCTCATGGCCTGGTCGCGGGCGCTGATGGGCAAGGCGATCCCGGGCCGCATCTCCAGCACCGTCTACCGCTCCACTGAGGACCCGCAGGTGGTCTGGCTCTCCGTCGTGTTCGAGAGCGAAGAGGCCTACCGCGCCAACGCGGCCAGCCCCGAGCAGCATCGGCGCTGGCAGCAGATGCGCTCCGTCCTCGAGGCCGACCCGGAATGGTTCGATGGCCACGTCCTCATGCACGGCACGCCAGGCGATACCTGGCAGGCGAAGTAGTCGCGACCGCGAGGGCTCACCACACGCCGACGACCATCGCGTCCTCCGGGTTCGCGCCGTCGAAGATCGCCACCGCCACGCGCCGGCCCGCCACGAGTTCCGCGCTCGCGATCCCGCGCGACACCGGCACGGCGTCGATCGCCGTCGACGCCGATGGCGTGAGCAGCACGCTCGCCGTGTACGTCGAGGACGAGAACGAGAGCAGCGTCCCGCGCTGAACGATGAACATCGCCGTCTCCTTCC
This sequence comes from Dehalococcoidia bacterium, assembly GCA_004297315.1. Lineage (GTDB taxonomy): Bacteria > Chloroflexota > Dehalococcoidia > UBA2979 > UBA2979 > SURF-43. Next base: position 2,405 of record SCTU01000195.1, read on the forward strand.
CTGCCGAGGCCGGCCTACGGCTCGCCCAGTAGCAGCGTCATCTCGTAGCGCGGCCGCGCCGCCCGCGCGTAGTCGAGGCGGACCGCCAGCACGCGGAACCGCTCCGCGTCCCATCCCATCGAGGCGTCCGTCACTTCGATCACGTCACCCGGCTCCTGTCCCGCGTGCGGCGGGATCGTGATCCGGGCGAGCGCACGGTCGAGGCTGGAGCGGCGCAGCGCGGCCGAAGCGCGCGCCTGCGCCTGGCCCGAGGTCGTCAGCGCGCGGTCGCCGAGCACCGCCACCGGAGCGCCCGCAAGCAGCGCCGCCTCCTCCACCGCCTCGGCGAACACGCCGGTACCGATCGCGCGCGACCAGCCGATGCCGCGCGCCGCCTCGGTCGCTTCGGCCGCGCGGACGGCATGCGCGATGCCGTAGACGTAGGTCGACGCCTCCGACGCGGATGCCTCGCGCAACGTCAGCAGCGCGCCCCGCGCCGTGAGGATGTCGTCGCCGCGGTCGAGGACACGCGCGACCGCACCCTGGAGCCGCTCGCCCGGCTGCACGAGGAACGGCGCGGCGAGCGTGGTGAGCACGGCGCTCGCGCTTTCGCCGCTCAACGCGAACCCGGCGCGCCTCGCGAGGTCGTGTAGCACGAGGTACTGCGAGGCGACGCCGCTGCTCCATGCCATCGCACGCGGCGCGCGCCACCCGGCGAGCCGCGTCAGCGCCCCGTCCGCCTCGATTTCCACGGTCGCGCGCCCGCCTTCGTGCCGCCGCCGGATCGAGGTGATCCACCAGCGCCGTCCCTCCGCCCGCTCTGGCGTGCCGTCGACGATCAGGCCCGGCGCGACCGCAACCTCGCCGCCGAGCGCGAACGAGCGGGGCGCGACGCCGGGCGCGTACGCGCCGCCGTCCGCGAGTGTGAAGGTCAGACGGTCGCCCTCCAGCGACTGCTCGAAGCGCAGTGCGAGCAGGTCGGCGCTCACGTCGATCTCGCCGACGTCGATCGAGGCGTGCCAGACGTCGCGCGGCGAGACGAGGTAGGCGTCGCTCGCGTCCGCGGCGAAGCCCAGGCCGTGCGCGAGCGTCGCGTCGACGGCGGGCGCCGGATCGCGCCACGCGTGGTCCTCGAAGGTCGCTCCCGCCACCGTCGAGGCGAGGTGTGACCGCGTCGCGCCCGCGATCGTCTCGCTGAAGACGGCGCGAGGCGCACCTGCGTGGCCGAGGCCGGTCGCGAGGTAGGTGACGCCAGCACCGGCGGACGCGACGACGACCGGCACGAGCGCCGACCACGAACCCGGTGGCCCGCTCAGTCCCGTCCCCAGCCGCGTGCTCCACACGCCGGTCGCGCCACCCGAGGACAGCGTGCCGCTCACGATCACCCCGTAGTCCGGCACGTCGTACATCGCGAGGCCGGTGACCGAGGCGAGGCCGAGTGAGGCGGATGCGGGCACGCCCCACGCGCCGAGACCCGCACGGCGGCTCGACTTCACCACGCCACCCTCGGCCCAGACGACGGCGGCTGTGCCGTCGGCGCGCACCGCGCACGACACCGCCTGCACCGT
>SCTU01000014.1 GCA_004297315.1 Dehalococcoidia bacterium
CGCTCACGCAGGCGCAGGCGCGCGTGCTCCACGAGGTGCGCGAGGACATCGCGCGGCCGCACCCGATGTCGCGGCTGCTCGAGGGCGACGTCGGCTCGGGCAAGACCGTCGTGGCGCTGGCCGCAATGCTCTCGATGGTGCAGGCGGGGTACCAGTCGGTGCTGATGGCGCCGACCGAGGTGCTGGCGGAGCAGCACTACCGCACGCTCTGCCGCCTGCTTTCGGGTGAGGCCGAGCCGCCGCTGCACGGCCTCGTGACGGTCGCCGGGCTGCCGCTCCAGGTGCGCCTCGTGCTCCTCACCGGGTCGACGAAGGCCGCCGAGCGCCGCGACGCGCTCAACGCGATCCGCTTCGGCGGCGCGCAGATCGTCGTCGGCACGCACGCGCTGATCCAGGAGGGCGTCACGTACCACCGCCTCGGCCTCGCCGTCGTCGACGAGCAGCACCGCTTCGGCGTGATGCAGCGCGGCGAACTGCGGCGCAAGGGGATCGAGGCCTCCGCCAACGAAGGACGCCCGCTGACCCCGCACCTCCTGGTGATGAGCGCGACGCCGATCCCGCGCACGCTCGCCCTCACGGCCTACGGCGACCTCGACCTCTCGATCATCGACGAGATGCCGGCCGGGCGCGTCCCGATCGAGACGAAGTTCCTGCCGCCGATCCAGCGCGTCGAGGCGTTCCAGCACGTGCGGGCGGAGGTCGCGGCCGGCCGCCAGGCGTTCGTCATCTGTCCACTCGTCGAGGGCTCGGAGGCCGTCGAGTCGCGCGCGGCGACCGAGGAGTACGAGCGGCTGCGCACGGAGCAGTTCCCCGACCTCGCGGAGCGCATCCTGCTGCTGCACGGCCGCATGCCGGCCCGCGAGAAGGACCGCGTGATGCGCGCGTTCGCGGCGCACGAGGGCGACATCCTCGTGTCCACGGCCGTGGTGGAGGTCGGCATCGATGTGCCGAACGCGACGGTGATGGTGATCGAGGGCGCCGACCGCTTCGGCCTCGCGCAGTTGCACCAGTTCCGCGGCCGGGTGGGCCGCGGCGAACACGCCTCGTTCTGCTACCTGCTCGCGGACGACCCCTCCGCCGAGGCGGAGGACCGCCTGAGCGTGATGGAGCGCACGAACGACGGCTTCGCGCTCGCCGAGGCCGACCTGCAGCTCCGCGGCCCGGGCGACCTCTTCGGCACGGCGCAGTCCGGCATCCCCGGCCTCCGCGTCGCGAGCCTCCTCGACGCCCCGCTCATCGACGCCGCCCGCCGCGAGGCCTCAGCTCTCCTCGAAGCCGATCCGGAGCTGGCCCTCCCCGAGCACCGCGCCCTGCGCTACGCGATCGCGTCACGGGCGGGGGAAGTAGTGGTGGAGACGCATTAGGGAAGCGCTAGTACGCGCCGCAGCCTTACCTAGTTCTGCGTTCAGGCTGACGCAGCGATGTTTGCCCCGATGGCAGAAAGCGCGTGGTACGAAACCGACCGAACCTTCGACATCACCGGAATCAAATGTCGCCTCATTGAACGCTCCTCTCGCGCCGACACAGACCGCTTACCCAGTAAGAGAAACCCGACCGAGATGAGAAACGCCGCCGGAGCAACCACCGCCCTTAGAAGGCTTTCGCCTCCGCACGTCATCCCTGCAGTCAGCCTGACAGCAGAACGTCCCGGATGGTACCTCGTCCCGCAGGCTCCCGGCCCACCGCTCGCCCGCAGCGTCGAGAGCCTCCTCGACGCCCCGCTCATCGACGCCGCCCGGCGCGAGGCGCAACCCTCGTCGAAGCCGATCCGGATCTGGCCCTCCCCGAGCACCGCGCCCTGCGCTACGCCATCGCGTCCCGGGCGGGCGAGGTTGTGGTGGAGACGCACTGACCGGAATGGCCTCGACAACCAGCCGCGTCGTCGAGGCCTTGACACCCGGCCTAGACGTTCAGATACTGGTCCGCAGCACCGCACGTTGCGGTACATGAAAGGACCGTCGTGAAGATTTCGGGTGTGCGGTTCGAACAGGGCAAAACTCCC
>SCTU01000196.1 GCA_004297315.1 Dehalococcoidia bacterium
TCGTCGGAGGTGGGCAGGTCGCCGTGGAAGAGGAGGTACGCCGTCTCCTCGAAGGTGGAGCGCTGCGCGAGGTCGTGGATCGAATAGCCGCGGTAGCGCAGTTCCCCCGCGCGCCCGTCGATGAAGCAGACGTCACTCCGGTCGAAGTAGACGCCGTTCAGCCCTCGGTGGACCTGGATCTGCTCGTCGGTCGCGTCCGCCATCGCCCTCGCCCTTCGCCGTAGGGCAGAGTCTAACGGCGCGGCGGCGCGAGCGTTCCCCGGGGGCCGGCGCCGCTACCGGGCCGCCTCGGCCAGCCGCTGGGCCGCCGCCGTGCCGACCTGCGCGGGGACGACCGGCAGTGGCGGGATCGCCGTGCCCTCTGCCATGGCGACGATGACGATGCTACCGAGCAGGTCGCCCTGCGCCGCCGAGATCGACACGAGGTGCTGCGTCAACGTGACCCCGCTCGCGGAGACACGGAGCACAAGTTCGGTGCCGCCGGCAGTGGAGGGCAGCCCGGTCACCGAGGTCGCCTGCACCAGATCGACGTTCGCGCCCGGCAACTGCGCTGAAACGGTCTTCTGCAGCAGGTCCTGCATGCACCCGCGCAGGTCCTCGGCGCGCGTCTCCCGCGCCAGCTTCACGGAGGCCTGCGCGTCCGCCGTTTTGCTCACCATCGACATCACCGAGGTGACGCCGTCGGGCCGGGCGAAGAAGCGCGCCACGGAGTCGGGCGGGATCGTGTTTGCTGCCGGCGCTGACGGCTGGTTGGGGTAGCAGGCGGCGAGGAGGTCCTGCGAGACCTGCGCCGACTGCTGGGCGGACGCCGATTTCGCCGCGTCGGCAAGGTCCTTGATGCCCAGGTCGACGACGCTCCAGCCGCTGCCCGGGACGTCCGAGCGCAACAACAACCCCTTCATGAGCGCGGCCTCAGCCTGGCTGCTGGCCGCAGACGTCGCCGTCGCAGTCGCGGTTGCGGTCGCCTTCGGCGTCTCCGTGCCCTTCGAGGCTGCCGTCGGCGTCCCCGTCGAGACGCCCGAGGCCGCCGGCTCCGGCTTCTTACTGCACGCGACCAGCACGCTGGCCGCGAGTGCGATCGCGAGGAGCGTCTGGATGCGACGTAACGGCAGAAGTGACGGCATGAAGGCGCTCCTCGACAAGGGCCGAGTGTAAGTCACGCCCTCAGTCGCTGTCGGTCGCCTGGAGGCAGCTAGTCCTCCTCGAGCGTCGAGGTGTCGCCTTCCGGCAGCCCGAGTTCACGCGCCTTCAGCAGGCGGCGCATGATCTTGCCCGAACGCGTCTTCGGCAGGACGTCGATGACCTCGATCTCTTTGGGGGCAACGGCGGGGCCGAGGCGTGCGCGGGCGTGGCGGTTGAGGTCACGCATCAGCGCGTCGGTCTTCTCGAAGCCGTCGTTCAGCGTGACGAACGCCTTCACGACCTCCATCGCGATCGCGTCCGGCTTCCCGATCACGCCCGCCTCCGCGACCGCCGCGTGCTCGATCATCACCGACTCCACCTCGAACGGTGAGACGAGGTGGCCCGAGGTGTTGATGACGTCGTCGTCGCGGCCGACGAACCAGATGTAGCCGTCCTCGTCGCGCTTCGCCTTGTCGCCGGTGTAGTACCAGCCGTTCTTGAAGCGGCTGTCGTAGCGCTCCTGGTCGTTCCAGTAGGTGCGGAACATCGAGGGCCAACCCGGCTTGCAGACGAGCGCACCCTCGACCATCGGCTCCGTGATCTCTTTCCCCTGCTCGTCGACGATCACCACGTCGACGCCGGGGAAGGGGCGGCCCATCGAGCCGGGCCGGATCGGCATCGAGGGGTAGTTCGCGCACATGATCGAGCCGGTCTCGGTCTGCCACCAGTTGTCGTGGAACGGCAGCCCGAACGCCTCGATCCCCCACACGACGCCCTCGGGGTTGAGCGGCTCGCCGACCGACATCGCGTAGCGCAGCGACGAGAGGTCGAAGGCCTTCGGGATCTCGGTGCCGGCCTTCATCAGCAGCCGGATCGCTGTCGGCGCCGTGTACCAGACCGTCACCTTGTGCTTCTGGATGTTCTCGAACCAGCGCCGCGCGCCAAACCCGCCCTCGTCGATCAGGCTGGTCACGCCGAGCGAGAACGGCGCGAACATGCCGTACGAGGTTCCCGTCACCCAGCCCGGGTCGGCGGTGCACCAGTAGATGTCGTCGTCGTGCAGGTCGAGGACGTACTTGCCGGTGGCGTAGTGGCCGACGATCGCGTTGTGGACGTGCGCTGCGCCCTTCGGGAGCCCCGTGGTGCCCGAGGTGAAATGCATGATCGACCAGTCCTCGGGGCCGGTCCGCTCGATCTCGAACTCCTCGGAGGCCGGCCCGACGATGTCGGCCCAGGCGATGTCCCCCGCGGCGACCGGCTTCCCCTCGCGGTGCGCGATCACGATGACGTGGCGCAGCGAGGGCAACTGCGAGCGGATCTCGTTGACCTTGGGCAGCAACTTTGGCGTCGTGATAATCGTGCAGCCCTCGGCGCGGTTCACCCGCTCCCGGATCGGCTCCGGCCCGAACGCCGAGAACAGCGGCGCGGTGATCGCGCCAATCTTGAGGGTGCCGAAGACGGCGAAATACAACTCGGGGATGCGGTCGGCGAGGATGAAGACTCGCTCGCCCTTTTTGATCCCCAGCGATCGCAGGGCGTTCGCGGCCTTGTTCGTCTGCTTCTTGAAGTCGAGGTACGAGTACCGCTCGACGTCGCCCGCGGCGGACTGCCAGATGATCGCGGTCTTGTTGGCGCGGGCTCCGTCGGCGTGCCGGTCGACGCACTCGTAGGCCTTGTTGAGCACCCCGCCGGGGCGGTCGATGCCCTTCCACTCCTCGTCCCACGAGAACGACTTCCGAGCGGAGGCCCAGTCCACCAGATTCGGCCGCGCCTTCAGCGCCGCCAGATCCTTCGCGATTTCCGGGTACCCCTCGATCATCGCGCGCCCCCTACCGTCCGCATCGCTAGCACGCCCGGGAGTATAGGACGGGCCACCGGGGAGCCGAGGCCCTACCGCCCCGCCACCCGCGCGGCCGCCTCGAATGTCGCGCTGATCGAACGGCTCAACAGGGCGTCGATGTCGGCGTCGGAGGCGCCGTGGGCGCGGAGCCAGGGGACTTCGAGGTCGGGGACGAGCGCCCAGACCTCGGGGCGGCGGTCCGGGTTCCAGCGGCCCCAGAAGGCGGCGGGTGAGCCGTCGTGGCCGAGGCAGGTCTGCTCCGCGTACCCCGCCTGCACGAGGCCGAGCGCGATTTTCGACCGCGCCTCGACGTACGCCGGGTCGGGCGAGAAGAAGCGGTCGAGTCCGACGGTCGCCCCGCGCTTCGCGAGGCCGGTGAGATAGTCCATGTCGGTTGTGTCGTTCGAATGGCCGATCGTCACGGCGCGCAGGTCGAGGCCTTCCGACTCGAAGAGGTCGAGCAGCGGCGTCCCAAGGCCGTCTGTCGCGAGCGTGTGGCAGGAGATCGGGACGCCCGTCGCCTTCGCCGCCCGCGCCGCGCCGCGCGCCATCTTTTCGAGGTGGACGCGAGGCGCGAACCGGCCCTCGTTCATCCGCGCCTCGAGGTCCCACGCGAGTTTGATGATGCCAGCCTTGATCCCCGAGCCCTCGATCCCCTCCGTGATCTCCCGCGTGAAGTGCGCGGCGACCTCGTCCTCCGTCCAGCCGAAGTAGACCGAGGGCACCCAGCGGTAGACGCCGGTCGCGCATACGACGTTGACGCCGTGCTCCGCGTGGCGGGCCGCGACGGCCTGGAACAACCACATCTGCCGCCCGAGGTCGAACGGCGTGAGGTCGATCAGGGAGTCGATGCCGGACTGGTGTACGCGCGCGAGCGCCTCCACGCAGCGGTCGACGATCTCCTGCCGGCGTGCGGGCGTGTCCATGAGGCCGGGGATGTGTTCCATCCCGCCGCTGCCGTTCGTCAGATGCTCGTGCGAGAGCGTCCGGCCGAAGGCGGCGCTATCGATGGGGCCGCGGATCGTGTTCACCAGTGACATCGAGTGTCCCTTCCCTCTCGCAGCCGTTTGCACCGAGCGCTAGTCGAGCAGCCGCGTCAGCACGGTCCACATCGCGGCGCCCCAGCGCGAGACGCTTGCGGGGTCGCAGGCCTTGTCGAAAGTGTCCAGCGGGGAGTGGAAGTAGCGGTGGCCGCCGATGAAAGTGACATAACGACCTTTGTATTGAGCGATGTTTCGTGCCTCGCCGCCCCCGGGCTGGCCGGCCTCCACCGCCTCGTACCCCTCGACGCCGGCTGAGGCGAGCGCCTCCGTCGTCAGCGTGTGCAGCGCCTCGTCCGCCGCGCCGATGCGTGCGACCGCGTCCTTCGCGCCGATCGAGGCGCCGAGGTGGAGCCAGGCGTGCGCGCCCTGCGGGAGGGCGGGGCGCTTCTTGATGAATTCCTCGAGGCCCGCGTGGTGCAGTTCATGGCCGGACGAGGCGAGGAAGTGGACCGTGCGGCGCCGCGCGGGGAGCGCCGCGAGGGCCTCCGCGAGCGCGAGCCAGATCGTGAGGCCGCCCCCGCGCTCCGCGGAGCACGTGAACCAACCCGACTTCGGCGTCATCACGACGATCGGCGCGGCGGCCTCATCGCTCCCACGGAGCGTGGCGACGACGTTCGTCGCGCGGGAGTTCAGCCGGTCGCCGTCGATCTCGAGGGTGGCCTCGCCGCCGAGGAGCAGGGCGGCCGTGAGGCGTCGCGCCTCCTTCGAGGCGACCTGCAGGACGGGCACGCCGAAGGGCTGGCGGATGTGCTCGGCGTTCCTGAGCACGATCTCCCCCTCTGGATCCCCGGTCGGGACGACGATGCCGAGCACGCCCTCGCTCGCGAGGCCGGAGTAGAGGGTGCGCGCGTCCGGTGCGCTCCACTTGCGCTCACCGCGCAGCGCGGAGGCTGCGATCAGGATCTTGCCGAACGGCTCCGGGTCCCCGTCCTCGCCGAGGTCGCCCGTGACACCGCCGATACGGGTGAAACCGCCGTCGTACATCGGCTCGCCGTCGACGCTGCCGTCCGCCCACGTGAAGCGGGCGCGCTGCACCTCGACGCGGGGGAACGGAAAGCGTTCTGACTCGGCGGTGACGCCGGCGGCGCGCAGCTCGGCGATCAGCCAGTCGGTCGTGCGGTCGTCGCCCCGCCATCCGGTGCGATGGATGCCGAAGCCCTCGTAGGCGCGGATGCGGGCTTCGATGCGCGCGGGGTCGAGGCCGGGCGGAAGCGAGGACATCGGCGCTCCTATGCATGCGTGCGGCCACGCTCGAAGGCCGGCCGCGCGCCTCGATGTACGCCCCGCCTCGCGGCGGCGTCAAACCCCACGCGACAGGAGGCGCGGCGTCGTTCCCGCGCCTGAGCGAGACCCCGCGTAGAATCCAGGCCACCACCGATCGAGGGGCCCGACCCATGCACCGCCTCATGCGTCTGTCTGCGCGTGCCCTTCGGGGGTCGTCCCTCGTGCTCGCCGCCGCAGCCGCGTGCCTCGCGCTGGCGGGCGGATCGAGCGCGGCGGCGTCCAGCGGCGGGGGCGAGACCTCCTTCGACGGCTCTGGCACGGTGCTCGTGCGGCGTGGCGACGGAAGCCCGGCCGAGCTCGTGATCCGGAACTTCTCCACCAGCGGCTTCAGCGTGCGCTGGGCCTCAAACGCGATCCCGGTGGCCTTCTGCACGATCCAGGCCAACCGCCCCTCCACCGTCAGCGCGGAGCAGTTCCGCGGTGCCGTCCGCGCCGCAGCGGAAATGTGGAACAACATCGAAGCAGCGGTCGGCGTGCGCTACGTGGGCGACTGTCTTTCGCAGCGTGTCGACTTCGACGACAACGTGAACGAGATCGGCTGGGACGACGCGCGCAACCTCGTGTCCGGCACACAGGCGGGTGTGACGCAGGGTTCCTGGTTCACGACGTTGGGGCGCCGTGACTTCGTCGAGGCGGACGTCGTGTTGGACAGCCGCCTGAGCGTCCCCGAGGTCTGCATGCGGACGGTGGTGGCGCACGAGATGGGCCACGCGATCGGCTTCGGGCATTCCGACTCCCGCGCCGACCTCATGTACCCCTCGTTCACTTCGTCCGACCTGTCGACCTGCCGGCCGACCGCCTCCGACGAGGAGGCACAGTGGCTGGCCAACCTCTACGGCCCGAACCGGCGGCCATCTGTGACGCCGCCGGGGGATCGCATGGTGCAGGCCGGGGCGCCCGTGATACTGAGCGTGCTGGCGGCGGACCCCGAGGGCGACGCGATGACGTTCGCGTGGAGCCAGGTCAGCGGGACGCCGACAGCGCTGAACGGCAACGGCAATACCGTCTCGTTGACCGCACCGGCGAGCGGGACCGTGACGCTGGAGGTCAGCGCGTTTGACCGCTATCTGCATCGGTCGACCGCGCGCGTGACGCTGACGGCGACCGACCAGGCGCCCGACGCCGTGCCGGGGCCGCCGTCGCTGCAATCGATCCTGGCGAACCGCTCCCGCACCGCCTCGACGCTGAAATGGAGCCTGGTCGACGGGGCACAGTCCCACGAGTTCTGCGTCACCCTCGGTGCGACGGCGACGTGCACAGCGCAGGCCACGCCGTCGGCCGACGTCGGTTGGGCGACGAGCCTCTCCTCGGGGGGGCAGGCGGACGAGCGCACCGTGCTCGCACTCGACATGCGGACGACGGGCATGCGCGCGTGCAACACGCGGGGCTGCTCCACCGCGGGGATCGGCCCGCTGATGGGCGGCTTCCGCTGGACGAACTGGGGCGTCTCCTATGACGTCGTCGCGATGGCGCTCGACGTCGCCGGGACGCCGCTGCGCTTCACGATCGGTGGGGCGGTGAACCTCGGCGATTCGCCTCGACGGTTCGCGGTCTATACCGGGCCTGAGGATGACCCGCAGCGCACGCTGGTCCGCGACTGCGGGATCCTCGACCCCGGCCAGAGTTGCATCGGGTTCCTCGGGTCGGGCGACAACGGCCACGGAGAACTCGTGGTCGTCGCCTCCAGCGCCCCCGGCACGCCGGAAGCGGTCCACCGCGTGCGCGTGCGTTAGGCAGCGTCAGACGTCCGAGGGCCCGGCCGGAGCGTCCCCAAACGCCATGAAGTCCCAGCGGTAGAGGATGGCGAACCAGAGCGCCTTCGACGGTCGGTACGCGACGGCCGAGGCCACCACGCTGCCGATGGCGATCGTCCACAGCGGATCGAGGCCGGTGCTGGCGATCCAGTGCCATCTCAGTTCGACGAACGAGAAGACGATGCCGAGCAGCGCCCCCACGCCGTAGCCGATGCCCGGCGCCCCGAGCCATGCGCCCTCGGAGGCCTCGTAACGCAGGTCGCAGCCCGTACAACGCGGCCGGAGCCCGGCGAACCCGGAAAAAAACCGGCCCTTGCCGCAGTGAGGACAGCGTTCCCGCACCACCGTGCGCCAGCAGGCGAGCAGGAGGCCGGTCTGCTCGCCCGGGCGGAGGTTCTTGCGGGCCGGGCTCATGACTCGAGTCTACCGGACTCGACGCGCGGGCTCGCCGTACGGATGCCTCGACCTATACTGAATTGACCTCGAATGACGGCGGTCGGGCGCTCCACCTTCCCGGCACTACCACGCGCACAGGCAGCGGCCCGGCCTGTCCTGCCGGCGCCCGATTGGTGGCGAGTGTGACGGCAAGGCCAGACGTAGGACTCGCCTCCCGCATCGTTGAGGCCCGGCGCATCGCCGCGCCGGGGTCCTTCGTTTCCATCACCCTCCCCGCGGAATTCGACCCGCGCTGCCTGCTCGATGACCCCCAACGGAATGGCGTCGTCGCGTCCTACGAGCGACCCGACCGACGGCTGGCACTCGTCGGCGTCGGCGTCGCAGGACGGGCGGATGTCCCGGCGGGGGCGCATCCGACCGCTGCGAAGGCGCGGGCGAGCGCGTTGCTGGCTGGACCCGTGGGCGGGGATGTCCCCCTGCTGGCGCCGCGACTGCTCGGCGGGTTCCGGTTCAACCCGGCATCGTCCGCGCGCGCGCCGTGGCAGGATTTCGGGGCCGGCTGGCTCGTGCTGCCGCGACTGCTCTTCGTCTTGAACGGTGAGTCGAACGCCGTGGTCGTTGCGCCCGGTGCTGACGCCGATGCAGCCGAGGCACTCGTCGGTGGCGCCGCCTCGCCTTCCGCCTCGGCGCCGCTCCGGCTCGAGCGGCCGATGGACCGTGAGGCATGGCTCGCGAGCGTCTCCGCGATCGCGCGCGAGGTGCGTGCCGGGAAGTACGAGAAGGCCGTGCTCGCCTCCACGCAGCAACTGGCGTCCGATGCGCCGATCTCGATCGGGCGTGCGCTTGCCCGCCTGCGCGCGGGCTACCCCGACTGCCACGTTTTCACGATGACCCAAGGCGGCACCACATTTCTGGGCGCGAGCCCCGAGTTGCTCGTCTCGCTCATGGACGGCCGGGTGCGCGCGCTCGGGCTCGCGGGCTCGGCGCGACGCGGCGACACGCCGGAGGAGGACGAGCGCATCGGCGCGGCGCTGCTCGCCTCCGGGAAGGATCGCATCGAGCACGAGGCAGTGGTGCGCGCGATCCGCGAACGCCTCGGTCCGCTGACCGAGGACCTCGTCGCGCCGAACCAGCCCGAACTGCGACGCCTGCGGAACATCCAGCACCTGTCCACGGAGATCGGGGCACGCGTGCGGCCGGGCACCGGGCTCCTCGACCTCGTCCAGCGCCTGCACCCCACGCCTGCCGTCTGCGGCTGGCCCGCGGACCGCGCACGCGCCGTGATCGCGGAGCACGAGGCGTTCGACCGCGGCTGGTACGCGGGGCCGGTCGGCTGGATGGACGCCGCCGGCGACGGCGAATTCGCCGTGGCCCTCCGCTCGGCCGTCGTGTCCGGCGAGCGCGCGTGGCTCTTCGCCGGCAACGGGATCATGGGCGACTCCGTCCCGGAGGCTGAGTTGGCAGAGGTGCAGTTGAAGTTCCGCCCCCTCTCGGAGGCTCTCGGTGCCTGACGGCCCGAGCGTTGGCGAAGTTGCGGACGCCAGACCGTAGAATGGCCGGAATGCCCATTCCCGCCGACCGGTACGTGCACGCCCTCCTGCAGTCGCTCCGTCATGCGGGCGTCCGCCATGTCGTCATCGCCCCCGGCTCGCGCAACACGCCCATCACCGTCGCGGTCACGGCGCCCACCTCGCCGTTCCGGACGTGGCTCCACCTGGACGAGCGCTCGGCCGCGTACTTCGCGCTCGGCCTCGCGCGCCAGGTGGGGGAGCCGGTCGCCGTTGTCTGCACCTCGGGGACCGC
>SCTU01000197.1 GCA_004297315.1 Dehalococcoidia bacterium
TCGATGCTGCCGATCCTCGGCCAGGGCTGGATGGCGATCTACGCCCAGAAGGACATCGCGAACGACAAGTTCGACTGGAAGAACAAGGCCAACGGCACCGGCCCGTACCGCGACATGAAGTACGAGCGCGGCGTCAAGGTCACGATGGAGCGCAATAAGGAGTACCACGTCAAGGACCGCCCATACCTGGACGGCCTCGACATCTACCTGATGCCGCAGGAGGCCTCGCGTGACGCCGCCCTCCAGGCGGGCCAGGTCCAGCTCGGTGGTATGGGCGCCGGCTCGGCCGAGGCCTTGAAGAAGGCGATCGGCGACAAAGCGGTCTACAACAAGCGCTCATCGCTCGGCTTCAATGTGTTGAACTTCAACACCTCGAAGGCGCCGTGGAACGACGAGCGCGTGCGCCGGGCCGTCAACCTCGCGATCAACCGCGAGGAGGCGATCAGCATCGTCTCCAAGGGCCAGGGCGTTGTCGGCGGCTACCTGCTGCCAGGTGGCGACTGGGCCCTGCCCGAGGCCGACATCCGCAAGATCCCCGGCTATGAGCAGCAGGGTCCGAACTCGGTCGGCGACGCGAAGAAGCTGCTGGACGCAGCCGGCGTCAAGGACGGATTGGCCGTCACGCTGCTGATCCGGCAGGCGTTCTACGAGGACCTCGGATTGTTCACGGCAGACCAGCTGGCGAAGGTCGGCATGAAGTCGAAGCAGGACTCTGTCGAGACGGCCGTCGCCTACGACCGGATCAACAAGCGCGACTTCGACCTGGTGCCCTGGGGCCACGGCGTCTCACTCGACGACCCGGACGCGCTGTGGGCCGAGTTCTACATCAAGGGCGCGCCGCGCAACTACTCCGAACTGTCGACGCCGGAGATCGAGGCGGCGTTCCTGAAGCAGTCCGTGGAACTCGACACGGCGAAGCGCAAGGAACTGGTGAACGACCTGCAGAAGGTCTCCCTCCCCGCGTTGGGCAAGGTGATCTACTCCTGGTCGCTCGCGCAGACGGCGGTCTACAAGCAGGTGCAGGGCTACATCCCGCATGTCGCGAGCTACAACAACACGAAGTTCCAGGACGTCTGGCTGAACGCCTAGCGTCGATCCGGCCGCACCGGATCAGGCAGGGCGGGGCCGCAAGGCCCCGCCCTGCTGTTCGCGTGACGAGCCCGGCGGGCCTGGTAGCGGCCCGGGAACGAGACTGCCCGCCGTGAGGCGGGCAGTCTGTCTATCGAATGGGTGAGCGGCCGGTGAGCCGCCCGGCCGTCCTACGGGGCCGCGACCAGCGTGTTTCCGCTTGCCGTCAGCGCCGTGTTGTACGTCTGCTGTCCGTAGGCGTCGAAGTACGGGCCGAACATGTACTTCGAGAGTCCGCGGTACTTGAAGCTGTTGACCGAGGTCAGCGTCCCCGCACCGGTAGCCGCGTCGAAGTCCGCGAACCACGGACCACCGGACGCCCCGCCCGTCATGTCGCACGCCAGCCCGTAGTCGGTCGAACCGTAGGGGTCGGCGAACGTGGTGCCGGTGCAGTAGGCGAGCTTCTGGCCGTTGTACGGCCTCGCGGCGGGGTAGCCGAAGGCGTAGATCAGCCGTGGCTGCGGGACGAAGAACGAGATCGCCTGCGCGCCGACCGTGCTGTCGAGTTGCAGGGATTCCCCGGTCTTCCCGCCCGCGCCGAGCACCGCGAAGGCGTAGTCCTCGTTGAAGTCGCTGTCCCGCCACGCCGTCGTGGTGATCAGCGCGTCGGCCGTCCAGCAGCCGAAGCGGGCCACGTCGCAGTTGAAGGTTCCGGCCGTCTCGTAATCCGGGACGAACATCCAGTTCGTCGCGAACTCGTTCGTCCGGTCGTCGTACACGCAGTGGCCGGCGGTAAGCACCAGCGAGGTGTTCGCCTGGGTGTCCGTCGCGACGGAGCCCGAGCAGACCCAGTCCGACCCGCCGAGCGTGAAGAGGACGCGCCCGGTCGTCTGCTTCACAAGGCCGCCGCCGCTCCAGTAGGCGCCGCCGCCGCTGTTGCTGCCTCCGGCCGGCTTCCCGAGAGGTGCGAGCGGGATGTTGCGCTCGACCTCGCGTGGGCGCGCATGCGCGACCCGCTCCGGCGTCCAGTAGCGGACGATGCGGTCGTGTTCGGTCGCCGGGCCGTTCGGAGGGGCTGCCTGAGCGTCGCCCCCAACGAAGAACATCATCGCCGCAAGGAGAACGGGCATCACGATCACGCGACGCGGCATACGGGCCTCCAAGTGTGCACACCGATTGTAAGTGCCCGCGATGCGGGTGCAATCCCAGGAAGCGTATGACCGCGTAAGAAGCGATCAGCGGCAGCGAGTTGGCGACGGGGGCGACGGAAGGAATGCTGGAGGCGCCGGCGGGAATCGAACCCGCGGTGAAGGTTTTGCAGACCTCTGCCTTGCCACTTGGCTACGGCGCCGTGCGGGACACGCCCGCGGACTCCTGCGAGGAGTGCGAACCCGAGACAGCCTAGCAGAGCGTCTCCTGCGTGCCAGTCGCGCGGGAAGCCGGCGCGCCCGTCCTCGCAATCATCGTCGCGCCTGTGTGCAGGCTCCCGAGGGATGAACGAGAGAAGAAGAAGTGAAGTGGTGCCCAGGATGAGATTTGAACTCATACGCCCTTACGGACACTGCCCCCTCAAGACAGCGTGTCTGCCTATTTCACCACCTGGGCACGGAACACTGGCAGGAGTGGAGGGACTCGAACCCCCGACCGGCGGTTTTGGAGACCGCTGCTCTTCCAGCTGAGCTACACTCCTGTGCGCCGGTGACCCAGTGTACCAACGCCCCCGGACTCGCGGAACCCTGCCTGGCCGCCGTTCGAATCTAGCGGGGCGACCCAGCCCCTCGGCCGCCCGAGGTGGTTGGGGCTTGTCCGAGCGCCGCACCCCCGCCTCAGGCCACGCCCTCCAGTGGCTCACCGCGACGCCACCGCCTGAGGTTCGCGAAGAAGCACTCCGCGGACGCCGCCGGGTAACTCGCTGAGATCGCGGCGTTGTGCGGGCTGACGATCAGGTTCGGTGCGTCCCAGAGCGGAGACTCCGGCGGAAGCGGCTCCTGCGACGCCACGTCGACGTACGCGCCGCCGAGTTGGCCTGACTTCAACGCCTTGATGAGCGCCTCCTCCACGACGACCGCCCCGCGCGACAGGTTCAGGAGGTGGGCGCCACGAGGCAGGCGCGAGAGCAGGCCGACGTTGACCAGGCCGCGCGTCTCGTCCGTCAGCGGGCAGGCGACCACGAGCCAGTCGGTGCGCTGCACGATCGCCGGCAGGGCGGACGGGGGATGAGACTCCTCGACCGGGTCGTTGGGGCTCGGATGGCGGCGGATGCCGACCACGCGCATCCCGAGGTAGTGGGCGTGGCGCGCGACGCGAGCGCCGATCTGTCCCACGCCGAGGATCGTCATCGTCTGGCCGGCCAGGTCACGCGGCGCGTCCTCGTAGTGGATCGGGTCCCAGGCGCGCCGCTGCTGCGCGCTGGCCCAGTGGCGGAACGGCCGACCGAGCCAGATCACGGCGCCCATCGCCGTCCAGGCGATCGCCTCGGCGTTGGCGCCCGGCGCATTCGTGATCGTGACTCCTCGCGCGCGCAGCGAGGGGTACGCCTTCGGGTCGACGCCGACGGAGAACAGTTGCAGCCAGCGGAGGTTCGGCGCGTGCTCCAGCGCGTCGATGAACGGCTGACGGCGATAGCGCGCGTCGTTCGAGAAGAAGGCGAGTTCGACGCGGTCGAGTTCCGTGGCGGGTGGCGGGCCTGCCTCGATGTCGATCAGGATGTGCTCGACGGGACGTCCCGGCTCAGCCTCGATCTCCCGCAGGCGCGCGCCGAAGCGTTCGAGGAATGTCCTGCTGAGCAGGAGGCCGGACATTGCCTGCTCCTTCCGCCGCCCGATCCGGTCAGAGCGGCACCACCTCGCGCGTGACCGCCGCGGTCCCGCCGCCCCACGTCGGGACGAACGTGGCCTTGTGTCCCACCCCACCAGTGACGACGACGAGGATCGATTCCGGCGAGCGCACGGCGCTCACGACATCGCTGGAGGGCAGTCCGGCTTCCTCCCGTGCCGTCCGGATCCGTGCGGCCGCGTTCTGTGGCAGCCACGCGAGAGGGACCGACGCCTCGGCGAAGACGGCGCGCTGGAGGTCGGCCCGCGACACGCCCTGGCGCGTGAGGTAGTGCGCGCACTCCGGTGGCAGCAGCACAAGCGCCTCGCCGGCCCCGAAACTCAGCCGGCCGATGTTGCCGCCGATCGTCATCGATCGCGCGATCGTCGTGACGAGCGCTTCCGGGCTGGTGACCGGGAGCACCATCTCCACGTTTCCGACGGCGCCCACGGCGGTCACCGTGCTCGGCTGCGTCTCGAAACCGCGCGTCGTGTGGAACGGAGCCCAGGGGCTAGCCGCCTCGTTCTCGGCGATCAGCCATGTGTACTTGCCTGGGTGTCCCTGCGTGGCCATGTCCCCAGTGCCCGGCAGCGCGAGCCCGACGTTCTGCAGCACCAGTCGCAGCGCGCGGCCGATCGTCGCGTTCGCGCGCTGGCCCGGGCCGAGCACGTTGTGGCCGGCGTTGACCTCGAGGGCAGCCGCGACCGGGCCGTTGACGATGAACAGCGGGGCGGCCGCGCCGGTGGTGGTCTGGATGCCCAAGAGGTTGAAGGCCGGGTCGCTGACCGCGCCCAGCGCCGCCGCGATCAGCGGCACGACGTCCGGGGCACACCCGGCCATAACGGCGCAGGCGGCTATTTCCCACATCGTCGGTACGGCGAAGCCGGGCGGGATGGGAAGGATGTCCGGCTGCGCGCCGGCGCTCGTCCCTTCGAGCATCGCGGCGATGCGCGCACCCGATGGCGGCACGACGGGCAGGCCGTCCGTGAGGTGCGCGCGGTACAGCCGTTCGTTTGCCTCGGCCCAGTCATCGAACGTCGAGGCCAGGTCGCCGAGACGCGCCCTCAGCGGACGCACGTCGACGGCCGGGGCTTCGGTCACGGCTTGAAGATCGACCGGACCGGCGTGCCGTCGGCGCGTTCGATGCGCCGCATCACGGTGCCCGTGCCGCCGAACGTCGGCATCCAGGCGCTGTGCTTGCCGGGCCCGCCAGCCACGATGACGTCGAGGTCCTGCCAACGTTCGAGGACGCGCGAGAACTCCGCCTGGCCGGTGTCTTCCTTCAGTCGCGTGAGGCGGTCGCTCTGTTGCCAGTCGGGTGACCACTCGGCAACCCGAAAGAGGGCGTGCTCGTAGACGAAGCGCTTCACGTCGTCCTTCGAGTACCCGTCTCGGGCGACCTGCGCAGCGTGCTCCGGCCCGAATACGAGCACCGGCTCGCCACGGCCGCCGATGTTGTTGCTGCCGGCCTGCCGCATCGACATCGCGATGGTGGTGAGGATGCCGAGGCCGCTGATGCTGCCGTGGTCGTTGATGTTGTGTGGCGCCTCGCAGGCGACCACGGTGACCACGTTGTCGTCCGGCTGGAAGCCGTGCTCGACGTGGAGCGGCTGCCACGGGTTCTCCGCCTCGTTCTCGGCGGCGC
>SCTU01000198.1 GCA_004297315.1 Dehalococcoidia bacterium
TTGTCGGCGGCGCGGCGGTCGCGTTCGGCGAAGTCCCGCCCGGCGGCCATCGAGTGCACGAGGTAGTACGCCACGTCGATGCCCTCGAGGGCGGGCGCGAGCGTCTCCGGCCGCAGCGCGTCGGCCGCGACCGCCTCGCAGTCCCAGCCACGCGCCTCCAGCACCTCGGCGTCGCGTGCGGAGGCGCGCACACGGAACCCGCGCTCGATCAGACGAGGCACCAGGTGCGAGCCGACATAGCCGCTCGCACCGAGGACCAGGACGTGTTGGTCGTCACTCAGACCGTCGTTCACGGATGCACACTCCCCGGAGTCAGGCTAGCCGCTCGGGCCGCACCGAGGACGAAGGCGACACCAGCACTACGCAGGGGCCTCGACACGCAGGCCCGCGGAGCGGGCGGCGGCGGCCATCCGCGCGTCGTACGTGACGACCGCATCGAGTTCCCCGCCCAGCGCGAGAGCGGTCGCAAGGTGGACCGCGTCGAGCGTGCGGAGTTCGGGCGGAGAAAGTGCGGCGGCTGCGGCGAGCACCTCGCCGCCTACTTCCACCTGAATGAGTCCGGCGATCAACGCCCGCGCACGGGGCTCAAGATCCGGTTCCAGACGTCGCACGGTACGGACCAATTCGGTCTGGGCAAGCGCCGACGTTACGACGTCGCCGCGACCTCTGAGGTAGACGAGCAGCGCAGAGGATTCCGGCTCGGTCAGGACGAGTTTCACGAGCGCCGAGGTGTCGGCATAGATCAACCCTAGAACCGCTCATCCGCCCGCGCCCTGATGACCTCGTCGCTCAGCGCCCGGGTGCCGCGCTTCGAGGAGGGCGGCTGCGGCTGCGCGAGGAAGGCGGCCAGGTCGGCCTCGGGCGGCCGCGCACGTCCTTCAGCGATCATCCGGTCGAGGACGCCTCGGTGCGCCGGGATCGGCCGGATCTCCGCGAACGCCTCGCCTCGGTCGGTGAGCGTAATGGTCTCGCCCGCGCGGACACGCCGGAGGTAGAGGCTGGCGTGCTGCCGGAGTTCGCGGATGCCGATGCGGATCGCCATGTGTCTACATGTAGCACATTGGCCGCAGCCTCGCCACCACGAGGTGACCGAGGTCGTTCTACGACAAGTCCACGCTAAGGCACGTCGTGGTGCGCGAGACGCCCGGCACCGTCGCGATCTCCTCCGTGATCGCCTTCCCCAGCCGGTTCAGGTCCTCAGCTTCCAGGGTCACGATGACGTCGAACGGCCCGGTGACGGTGTCCACCCCGGTGATCGAGGCGTTCCGGCTCTGCTTGCCCCGGATCGCCTCGGCGACCGCGCGCGTCTGCCCGACCCCGGTCTCGACGAGTACGTAGCCTCGGATTGGCATGGACGTCTCCTGCGGGATCACAGGTTATCAGGGCTTGACATATCTGCGAACATACATTCTGCAAGGGAACAGTCATGGCGAACGAGAACCTAACCGCATTGATACAACAAGCCGCAGCGGCAGCGGCGCAGGTGCCCGAGCACTTGCAACAAGTGGCATTTGTCGAAGGCTTTCGTTTCCTATCAAGCGGCTCAACCGGCGTGACGTTACCAGCGGCTCCGAGCGCGAAGAGCGGCGCGAAGGCGGCAAAAAGAGCTACGGCCCTATCCGACAAAGATGAAAACCCGGTTGCCACTCTGATCAACGCAGTGGATCGTTCGGAGTACCCGGAGGTAGTTGAGGCGAAGTCGGTTCTTGACCGCTCACTCCATATCCTTCGCATCGCGGAAACGTACGGGATCGACGGGGGACTCACGCCCCCACAGATCGCGCGCGTGTTGCGCGACAAGTTCCGTGTGCCGACCGATCGAACTAGCGTCAGCACGGCGCTGAGCGCTGCGCCTCAGGTAGATCGTCGTCCTGCGAAGTCGGGATACACGTACACACTCACAGCGGCTGGCGAGGCGTATCTCACCGTTCCGAGGGAGGGCGGGGCTAAGCCGGAAACCACCTCCCGCCGGAAGCGGCGTGCAACTCCCAAGGCCTCGACACCGGCCGACACGTTGAGCGCCAAGACCAGAGTCGTCCGAAAGGCGGCGAAGCCTTCAACTGGCACCAAGTCGAAGCGCAACGCCAGTGCTACAAATGGGCGCCTTGGGCCGAAGGCGTTTCTGGAGAAATTGATTAATGACGGCTTCTTCAAGTCCCCCAAAATGGCCGGTGATGTCATTCGACACGCCTCAGCGAAACTCGGCTACAGCTACAGCGTGAACGAGCTCGCTCCGACGTTCCTGCGGTTGCTGAGGGAGGGCGCACTTGACCGTCGCCGCAACGAAGAAAGCAAGCAATACGAGTACCTCACTCCCTGACCCGCTCGATGCCGCGCTCGCCAGCATCGATCCGAAGTTCCGCCGACGTATCATCGAGACTTACCGGGAACTGAAAGAAGCGTTTCGACGTAACGACCACGCCGGTTGTGGCCTTCGCTCCGGTCACTTGTGTGAGCTCGTGTTACGCGCATTACAGATGCACCTTCAGGGAACATCCACACCACTCGGAACCAAGGTCAACCTTTACGACGAGTGCCTGAAGTTGGAGCGACTACCGGCAACTTCTGGGCCCGAGACCTTACGGGTGATCGTTCCGCGTGCACTCGCCTTTCTCTACACATTTCGAAACAAACGGGACATTGGTCACGTGGGCGGCGACGTCGACGCAAACGCCATCGACTCCTCGACCACTTGTCGGCTCGCAGACTGGGTTGTGTGCGAGCTCATCCGCGTGTTCCACGGTATTTCTCTTGAAGAGGCGCAGGAGATTATCACCGCGATCTCAGCACGAGAGATTCCGGTTGTGTGGCAGGTCAACGGGCGACGACGCGTCCTCCGACCCAAAGGGCTGTCATTCGCCGACAAGACCCTGATCTTGCTTTACGTCGAAGCCGGTCCCGTTGCCGAGGAGGATCTAGTCGACTGGCTTGAATACAGCAATGCGTCTGTGTATCGGCGGGATGTATTGGTCGCACTTCACAAACGACGTCTGATCGAGTACGACCGAGAGACGAGGACTGCTTTTCTTTCTCCGCTGGGTACGTCCGATGTTGAGTCGCGCCTTGCTCAGCATCTGGTGGCCTAACTCCTAACCCCCTCCCCCGCTAAACTCCGTCTCCATGACCGCCATCGAACAGATTGCCGCCATCGAGGCTGAGGCGCGGGCGTCGCTCGCCGCTGCGGGGGACGACGGCGCCCTCGCGGCCTGGCAGAGCGGCGTGTTCGGCAAGGGCGGCTCGCTCACCGGCATCCTGCGCGGACTGGGGGCGCTGGCGCCCGAGGAGCGGAAGGCCGTGGGGGCCGCCGCCAACCTCGCAAAGCAGGCGCTGGAGGCCGCGCTGGCGGAGCGGCGGGACGCGCTGAAGGCGGCCTCGCTCGCGGCGTCGGCGGCGGACGCCCTCGACGTCACGCTGCCGGGACGGCCGCTGCGCCGGGGCCGGCTACACCCCGTGACGCAGGTGCGGCGGGAGATCCTCGACATCTTCGCGCGCCTCGGCTTCGCCACCGTGGAGGGGCCCGAGGTCGAGCTGGACGAGTACAACTTCGGGCGGCTGCGCATCCCGGAGCACCACCCGGCGCGCGACATGTGGGACACCTTCTGGCTGGACGAAGAGGTCGACGGCCGGCAGCCGTTGCTGCTGCGCACCCACACCAGCCCGATGCAGATCCGCCACATCGACACCCACGAGCCGCCGATCCGCGTCGCCGTGCCGGGCCGCTGCTACCGCTACGAAGCCACCGACGCCACGCACGAGTGGATGCTGGAGCAGGTGGAACTCCTCGCGATCGACGAGGGGTTGAGCCTCGCGAACCTCAAGGGGACGCTGCAGGAGTTCGCGCGGCAGATGTTCGGGCCGGAGCGGCGCGTGCTGATGCGCAACTCCTACTTCCCCTTCGTCGAGCCGGGCGTCGAGCTGGCCGTCGACTGCTTCGCCTGCCCGGGCGACAACCCCGCGTGTCCGGTCTGTCGCGGCGCGGGCTGGCTGGAGATCATGGGCGCGGGGATGGTGCACCCGGAGATCATCGCGGCCGCGGGGTACGACCCGGAGCGCTACACCGGCTTCGCGGCCGGGATGGGCGTCGAGCGGATCACGATGCTGAAGTTCGGCATCACGGACATCCGCGACCTGCACGCCAACGACCTCCGCTTCCTGTCGCAGTTCTAATCGAGTAGGGACGAAGGACCGAAGATGCTCGTCTCCCTCAAGTGGCTGCGCGACTACGTCTCGCTCCCGGCCGACCTCGACGTCGACGACTTCGCGCACCGCCTGACGATGGCGAGCGCGGAGGTCGAGGGCATCCACCGCGTCGGCGGCGAGTGGGACCGCGCGCTCGTCCTCGT
>SCTU01000199.1 GCA_004297315.1 Dehalococcoidia bacterium
CGATCCCCTCGACTTCGAAGCGATAGGTGCGTGAGCCTTCGAGGTAGCCCGGCGTGCGGAACCCCGCTGCTGCCAGCCGCTCGCCGACCGGCGTGCGCAGGTCACCCCGCGGTACCGCCACCCGTACCGTACGCGTTGAGGTGCTCACGATGCGACCTCGGCGAGCCGCAGCAGGTCAGCGCCCCACCCGCAGGCCGGCGCGGACGTGCCGCCCAGCGTCTGCGTGAGTCCGTCGTACCGGCCGCCGCCGATGAGGGTGCGCGCCTCGGCGCCGGCGCCCTGGCGGAAGCGGAAGGTGACGCCGCTGTAGTACTCAAAGTTGCGCGCTGTCGCGGCGAGCACCCGGAACGGGACCGCCGCCGCGTCGAGCGCAGCCGCCGCCCGCGTGAGGTCGTCGAGCGGGCCGGCCGCCGCCGGCACTGTCGCGAGCATCGCCGCCCTCAGGTTCTGGATGTAGCCCGTCGACGCGCCGTCGACACCGGCGAGAAGGCGGAGGCTCGCCGCCTGTTCCGGGTGCGCCTGCGCGAGCCGATCAGTCACGCCCGCATCGCCCTCGAGCATCAGGTCGTACGCCTCGACCTGCTGGGCCGGAGCCAGGCCTGCCGCCGCGAAGGCTGCGCGCACCAGCCCCGCGTGGGCAAGGTCGACGGTGAGGTCGTTGACGCCGAGGCCGCGCAGGAACTTGGCGGCGAGCGTCAGCAGCTCGCTGTCGCCCTCGGCTGCCGCGAGGCCAAACAGCTCGACGCCGCATTGCCAAACCTCGCGGTCGCCCTCGACGGCGAAGCGGTAGACGGGGGCGACGTATGCGACGCGCGCCGTCGGGGCCCCGCCGGCGCGGACCGCATCGGAGTACCAGCGCGCGGCGGCCACGGTCGCGTCCGGACGGAGCACCACGCGCTCGCCACTCCACCCGTCCCAGTCGAGGAAGGAGTAAACGCGCTCGAGCGCCTGCGGGGAGAGCGTCCCGGCGGCGGTGTAGAGGTGAAGCGGCTCGATCGTCGGTGTGCGGATCTCGAGATAGCCCGCGCCCTCGACGGCTTCGAGGAACCGTCGCTCGACCGCGCGAAAGCGCCGCATCTCCGCCGGGCCGACGTCGCGCATACCGGGGCTGTGCAGGCCTCGGTCGGGCATGGGCGGCTCCTCGGTTGTGGCTCTCTGCGGCGCGGCGGTCGGATTGGCGGTCATTCTACGGGCCTCACTCTCAGGCGGGTGGAAGAGATCGGGGCCGCGGACGGGCACGACGACGCGCCCGCGACGGCCTGCCGTCGTGGCGCTCCTGCGCGCTGGGATCGAGTTGGATCGCTAGCGGTGCAGACGCGCGCACGACGGCTTGCCATGCGTGTAATGCGCGTGGCTGCCGTGGACGTGGACGAGATGCGTCTGCTGCATGATGCAATTGAGGCTAGGGGCGCCCCTGGTTACCGGCAACCTAGCCGCGCACCGTGGTCACATCCCCGGCTGCGAACGCGCGTCGCTCCCCGCCGGGCAGCGCCAGCACGAGCTCACCCGTCGAGGTCACGTCGACGGCCTCGCCCTCGACGTGGCCGGACGGGGTCGCGAGGCGCACACGCTGGCCGAGAGTGATGAGGCGTGCCTTCCACTCCGCGATCAGCGCCGCCGGGTCCTCCTCCGCCTGCGTCGCGCGCCGGTCGAAGGCCGTCGAGAGCGCCGCGAGCAGCACCTCGCGCGGCGGGGCGGGGTGCCCCGCGCCTTCGATGCTCGTCGCGATCGCCGCGACCTCGGGCGGGAGCTCCGCGGCCGTGCGCAGGTTGATCCCGATGCCGACGAAGACATCGAGGCCGCCATCGTGCGGCTGCGACTCGGCGAGGATGCCGGCGAGTTTCTTCCCCGCGACCTGGAGATCGTTCGGCCACTTGAGGTCGACATGTAGCCCGCACGCCGCCTGCACTGCCTCGGCCGCGGCCACGGCGGTGGCGAGGCCGATCAGGGGCGCACTTTCGATGCGTGCGGGGCGGAGGTGGTAAGTGACGTACAACCCTGCGGACGCCGCGGAGACCCACGACCGGCCCTGGCGTCCACGGCCCGCGCTCTGCTCGCCGGCGACGTACGCCGTTCCGCGCGGTCGCCCCTCAGCCGCCCCGTGGCGGGCGTCGTCCATCGTTGAGGTTGTGGCTTCGAGGTAGGCGACTTCGACGCCGAGCGTCGTCGAACGCCGGAGCGCATGGTAGCGGGCGAGGTCGAACGGCATGTGTGCAACGCTAGCGTCGCGCGCGGGTCGGGGCGAGGGATGGGAAATGGTTGGGGAAGCGTGAGGGGCGCCCCAATGGGACGCCCCTCCGTTTTGTAGGCCACTCAGGACCGGGGGTTAGGTTTCGGCCACCTCCATGTGCGGCCGGCCCGGTTGGTGACTACTGTCATCGGTCACGCGCATCACCCCCTTTCCTGACGCCGACATTAGAGATTCGAGATCGGCCTGTCAACAGGTCTCGATAGGCAACCTGAGCATTTGTTACACGCGCCTACGCGCCGGTGATCGCCTTCACCGAGGCAGTCGCAGAGGCGACGATCTGGTCCACCTCGGCGGCGCTGACGCAGATCGGAAGAGC
>SCTU01000200.1 GCA_004297315.1 Dehalococcoidia bacterium
TGGGCGCGCGTGCGGGAGATCGCGGGCGAGGCTTCGATCGGGCGGCCGCATATCGCGGCGGCGCGCGGGGCGTAATCGACGGTGAACGGTGGGTGGGCGAAGACCGGCAACCCGCCCGCGTCGCGGACGAGCGCGATCGCGTCCTCCGGCAGCAGCCGCTCTCGCTCGACGTACGCCGGCGAGTTCCGCCCGAGGTAGCGCGCGAACGCGTCGTCGATGTTGGCGGCATGCCCCGCCTCGATCAGCGCCGCCGCGATATGCGGCCGCCCGATCGAAGCCTCGCCCGCGATCTCCCGCACGCGCGCCCACTCGATCGGCACGCCCATCGCGCGCAACGCCTCGACGATCCGCTCGCCGCGCGCCACGCGCGTCCGCCGCATCCGTTCGAGCGCGGTCAGCAGCGGCTGGTGCTCCGGGTCGACGAAGAGGCCCAGCATGTGGACCTCGGTCCCGGGCACGTCGCACGACAGTTCGACGCCCCGGATCAACCGCATGCCGGGGTGCCGCGCGACCGCCGCACGCGCCTCCGCCAGACCTTCGAGTGTGTCGTGGTCGGTCAGCGCCATCACCCGCACGTCCAGGCGCGCCGCGAGGTCGACGAGGTCGGTCGGGGACAGCACGCCGTCAGAACGCGAGGAGTGCAGGTGGCAGTCGAGCGTGGCGGCCAGCGGACGCTCCTTGGCTCCGGCCTAGTGGGCGACGGCGCTCGCGCGAGTCTCGCGCACGACGGTCACGCGGATCTCGCCCGGGTACTGCATCGACTCTTCGATCTGCTTCGAGACGTCGCGCGCGAGCCGCATCGCGCCGGCGTCGTCCACGCGGTCGGGCTTCACGATGATCCGCACCTCGCGGCCGGCCTGGATCGCGAACGACTGCTCGACGCCCTCGAACGAGTTCGCGATCGACTCCAGCGCCTCCAGCCGGCGGATGTACTCCTCGGCCGACTCGCGACGCGCGCCCGGGCGGCTGCCCGACATCGCGTCCGCGCAGATCACGACGAGCGCCTCCACCGTCTCCGGGCGCACTTCTTCGTGGTGCGCCTCGATGCAGTGGACCACCTCGCGCGGCACGCCGAAGCGGCGGGCGATCTCCCCGCCGAGCTTGGCGTGGGTGCCCTCCATCTCGCGGTCGACGGCCTTGCCGAGGTCGTGGAGCAGCCCGCCCATCCGGCAGACCTCCACGTTCGCCCCGATCTCGTGCGCTAGCGCGGCGGCGAGCCAGGAGGTCTCGATGCAGTGGCGCAACTGGTTCTGGCCGTAGGAGAAGCGGAAGCGCAGCCGCCCGAGCGTCTTCACGACCTCCGGGTGCAGCGTCGGCACCTCGGCGTCCAGCATCGCCTGCCGGCCGGCCTGCTCGATCATCTCGTCGACCTCGGAGCGCGCGCGGTCCACCGCCTCCTCGATGCGGGTCGGCTGGATGCGGCCGTCCTGCAACAGCCGGGCGAGGGCGACCCGGGCGATCTCGCGCCGGACGGGGTCGAAGCCCGAGACCGTCACGACCTCCGGGGTGTCGTCGATGATTAGGTCACAGCCGGTCGCCGCCTCGAAAGCGCGGATGTTGCGCCCCTCGCGGCCGATGATCCGCCCCTTCAGTTCGTCCGAGGGGATCGGGACGACGCTGACCGTCGTCTCCGCCGTAATGTCCGAGGTGATCCGCTGCATCACCGTCGCCAGCACCTTGCGGGCGCGCGTGTCGGCCTCGTTCCGGGCGCTGGTCTCCATCGCGCGGACACGGCGACCGGACTCCTCGCGCAACTCCTCGTCCAGCCGCTCGAGGAGCTCCTCGCGCGCCTGCTCAGCGGTCAGCGCCGCGACGCGTTCGAGCTCGGCGCGGGCGGTCACGCGGGCCTCCTCGGCC
>SCTU01000201.1 GCA_004297315.1 Dehalococcoidia bacterium
GGTCGAGCGTCTTGCCGTAGATGACGGAGTGTGCGCCGCAGGAGTTGTTGCCGATCCCCCCGCCGATCGTGGCGCGGTTCTTAGGAGAAGGGTCGACCGCGTACATGAGGTCAAACGGTTTCGCCGCCCGACTGAGCGCGTCGACCACCACGCCCGGCTGGACGCGTGCCCAGCCTTCGTCCGCGTTGACTTCGAGGACGCCGTCCATGTGCCGCGACATATCCAGGACGATCGCGTGGTTCACGCCCTGGCCGGCGAGGCTGGTGCCGGCACCACGAGGCAGCACCGGGACGCCTCGGGCGGCCGCGACACGTACGACGTGTTGCACCTCGGCGGTCGACTGCGGGAACACGACGGCGACCGGCTCCATCTCGTAGATCGAGGCGTCAGTCGCATACAGCAGCCGGTACGGGCGGTCGACCCGCACGTCGGCACGCCCGCCTTCGAGGCCGGCTGCGAGGTCGTTCGCGAGCGCCTCGACGCCGCCCGGCGGGCCGTGCAGGAGGTCAAGCGCGCGACGCACGGACGCGTGTGAGGAAGGCGCGGCGCCTTCGATCACCGGGCGGATTGCTGGAAGCGGCGCGGTTGTCGAGGTCACGGCGCGAGCGTAGCACGGGCATAACCGGGCGCCCCGGATGAGATCAGAGAAGCGGCACCACCCGCCGAACGATCCGGGAGCGGCTTGGGTTCATACTGAGTGGGACCTACGGCCAGACGAAGGGATTGTCTCGATGAAGTACATGCTGCTGATCTACACGTCAGAAGCGGAGGATATGCGCAGAGCCTCTGACGCAGTAAGCGGCGCGGCCATCATGGCCGAGTATCAGAGCTTCACAAACGCGCTGACCGCGTCGGGGAGACTCTCAGCGGGCGAGGCGCTCCAGCCGACCACGAATGCGAAGACCGTCCGCATCCGCGATGGGAAGGCCGACATCAACGACGGCCCCTTCGCGGAGACGAAGGAGCAACTCGGTGGCTTCTACCTGGTCGACGCCGACAACCTCGATGAGGCGATCGCGTGGGCCAGCCGGATCCCCGGCGCCAAATGGGGCTGCGTCGAGGTCCGGCCGGTGATTGATTTCTCGAATATGCCCGGTTAGCAGCCGGCGGCTCCTTCGGGAACGCTAAGGTCGCCGGCCGGTGATCCGCTCTTCCGCCGCCGACATGTCGCGTTCCTTCACGACGGCGCCCGTCGGGCTCGAGTTCGCGTCGGTCGTCGCGCCGGCGTCCTCGGGAAGACGCGCCAACTCAGCCTCCACAGGCTCACCGACGGTCTCGTCCGCCTGGGCCGTCGCGATACCTCGCGCGTGCATTCGCTCGCGCTGTTCAGCCAGTTCGCGCAGCATCGCTGCCCGTTGCTCCTCCGCGTCGGGGGCCAGTACCGAGTGCTCCGGCTCGACCTCCTTCACGGGTTCTTTCAGGGCTTCCTTGGATGGGTCCTTCGCGGTCTCCTTTGCTGCCTCGTCCAGTGCCTCGGTCAACGTTGGGTCGTTCATGGTTCATGAACCTCCGCGATTACAATGGCCCCCGGCCGACGCCATGAGCGCAACGGCCGCTATCGCGGCCATCACAAGCGCATCGCAGGCCAGACCCTGACGTATTCGCGGAATGGTCAGCGGCCCGCCGACGAAATCGGCGGGCCGTGCTCAGGATGGCTGAGAATGGCTGAGACGAAGCCGCTACGCGCCGTCTCCGCCGGCGACGCCGGCCAAGGGCGTGGGCGCGCCGGACGACTTTTCCACACGTAGGTCGGGCAGCCACCGCAACCACGATGGCAGGTACCAGTTGGCGTCTCCGAGGAGGCGCATCGTCGCCGGCACGAGGACCGTCCTGACGACCGTCGCGTCGAGGAACACGGCCACGGCGAGGCCGAGGCCCATCTGCTGGAACATCACCAGGTCGCCAAGGGCAAACCCGCCGAACACCGCGACCATGATCGCAGCCGCGCCCGTGATGATGTTGGCCGTGCTCCGGAGACCGAAGGCGACTGATTCCCGGTTCTGACGCGTCTCGTCGAACCGCTCGCGGATCCGGCTGATCAGGAACACGTGGTAGTCCATGCTGAGGCCGAACAGAATGGTGAACATCATCAACGGCAACCACGCCTCAATCGCGTCGACCTTGCCGAAGCCCATGAACCCCGGCGCCCAGCCCCATTGGAAGACGGCGATCAGCACGCCGTAGGCCGCCCCCACCGAGAGGAGATTCATGATGATCGACTTGATCGGAACGACGATCGAGCGGAACACCAGCATCAGCAGGATGAAAGACAGCCCGAGCACGTAGACGAAGACAATCGGCGTGTACTGCCTGACCTGCGAGAAGAGGTCGATGTCGATCGCAGTCGTCCCACCCACCAGGACTCGCGCCCCGGACTGGCCGAAGGTGGCCGGGATGATTTCACTGCGCAACCGCTTCACCTGGTCCTGCGCCTGCTTGCTCGCGAGGTCACCCGTGAGCGCCACGCCCAACAAGGCGAGTCTCCCGTCGTCACTCACCACGATTGGCCGGCTGAGGCGGATTTCGGCGTCCTGCGAGATGCGCTGCTGGAACGCCGCGATCGCCTGCTGCACGGCCGGCACTTTCACATCGGCGGCCTGCACGACGATGTCGGTCGGGGCAAGGAAGCCCGGGACGAATTTCTCGTTCAGCACCTCGAAGGCTTGTTTGACCTCGTACCGCTCCGGGAGGGCGGACGGCCCAGACGACCCCAGGTGGATCTTCGCGTAGGGGATGCCCAGGGCGACGAGAAGCGTTGAGGCCACCACAACCATCACCAGGGCGTTGCGCATGACAAATTGCGCCGTGCCCGCCCAGAATCCATGCTCATCGTCGACCGGTGAGGCGCCCTTGACCGCCAGCGCGACCGCACGATGCCCCGCGCCGGACCGGGTGGCGCGCCGGACGATCGATGGAAGGAAGAGAAGTCCGAGTGTGACTGCAGCGAGTATCCCGCGGCCGGGCCCCGGGACAAAGATCACCCCTGCCGCCGTGGCCAACGCTGCCAGCAGTTGCCAGCGCGCCGGGCGGACACCCTCGATGCGGTCGCCCAGCAGGTGCAGGGCGGCCGGCAGCAGCGTGAGCGTCGCGAGCACCGCGAACACCACGACGATTGAGGCGCCGATGCCAAACGCCCGGAAGATGGTGTTCGGCACGAGGATCAGCCCGGTCAGGGCGATCACCACCGTGGCCCCCGAGAACACGACGGCGCGGCTCGCGGTGTCGCCCGCGATCGCGATCGAACTCTCGACGTCGAAGCCGGCGTGCCGCTGCTCGCGGTACCGGGCGATCGTGAACAGCGCATAGTCGATCCCGACGGCCAGCCCGATCACGGTCACGACGTTATTGACGAAGATCGACAGCGGCGACAGCTGCGAGATCAGCATCACGACCGCCATCGCGAGGATGATCGCGAAGATGCCGATGAACATCGGCGCAAGGGCGGCGACGAGCGCGCCGAAGACGATGATCAGCACCACCAGTGCGATCGGAAGGACAAACCGCTCGGCGGCCAGGTCGATCCCGGATGCCTTGGTGAACGCGTCGTTCGCGCTGATGAACCCCCCGCGCAGAATGGTGAAGTCTTTGTTCGCACGGAACGGCTCAACGGCCTTATCCAGCGTGGCGACCGACTCAACGGCACTGTCCACGTCGCCCAGCACGCGCGCATTGATCAACGTGGTGTGGCCGTCCTTCGAGATCAACGCCAGCTCAGCACCCGGCTGCACCGCCGCGAGTTCGTAGACGTTGGCCGTCTGAGAGGGGTCGATCTTGTCCGGGTGGCTTCGCAGGGCGGCAGTGATGTCGGTCACGAACTTCTGGAACTCAGGCGACTTCACCGCGTGCTTCTCAGAGGAGACGACCAGTGACTCGAAGAGCGGCTCACCCTGCCACTCCTTCAGGATGTTCCGAGACATCTGCGAGTCCGGTTGGTTCGTGAACGCGATGTCGGTCGTGAAGACGCCGCCGCCGACGGCCTGCGATGCCCCGACGAGGATCACCGCGAGCACCACCCAGAGGCCGATCACGCGCCAGGGATGGCGGGCGCTGGCGGCGGAAATTCGTCCGGTCAGTCCCAGGCTTGAGCTGTCTTTGGCCATTACGAATCCCCCTTCGGCTCGACCGATGCAGGCCGCGCGCCCAACACCGTGCTGACCAGGTCTAACAGCAGCCGCCAGGCACACGTGGCGGCCTGGGTATCGCGAAGCGGCATGGTGAGCGCAGAGAGGCCGGCCACAGCAGAGTGCAGCAAGAGTGCGAGGGCATCGGCATCGACGTCCGGGTCGGCTTCACCGGCGGCCTGCGCGGCGCGGATGATGCGCGCGAGGTCCGCAACGGTCTCGCGCAGTGGGTCTTCGAGGCGTCCTCGCAGGGCGTCGTCGCGCCGGCCGGCGAGGTATGACTCCAGGCGGAGCGTGCACTCCTCCTGCCACTCCGGCAGCGCGAGGCCCTCGGCAACGTGCTCACCGAGCAGGTGCAACGCGGCCCCTGGTGTGGGCGCCGCGCTCGTGACCTCCGCGAGGACGTCGTGGTAGGCGTCCATGCACCCTCCCACGACGGCCGCAATCAGGTCGGCCTTTCCGGGGAAGTACCGGTAGAGGGTTCCCGGCGCGAGGTCGCAGGCGGTCGCGATCTCCTGCATCGTCGCGATGGCGTAACCCTTCTCGATGAAGACGCCGGCTGCCGCATCCAGGATCTCCTGGCGGCGCTCTTCGGCGTACCTTTCGGGAACCTTCGCCACGAGCCCTACCCTCACTCAAAACCTGAACGTTCATTCGGGTGAATGAACGTTCAGGCGGATGAACTATGGTTCAGGTTGGCCGCAGCGTCAAGCGGCTGCCCACCGGCCGCTAGACGGCCGACCCAGCGGCCTCGGCGTCGGGGTCGAGGTACGGGAGCAGCGCCTCGAGCAGGTCTGTCTTTGAGTCGAGGATCCGGCCGAGCCCCGACAGAAGGCCCATCACGCGCGCGATCAGGATGACGTCGCCCGGGACGTCGACGAGCGGGTTCGCGCGCAGGACGCGGCCCAGCCGCTGGTTCACCTCGGCCACCATTGCCTGGTCTGCATACGCCTTGCCGGAGCGCAGCACGTCACCGAGGAAGGCCTCGCCGAGCGCGGTGTAGGTCTCGACGTTCTCCTCGCGTGTCCGGAAGCCCATGCCACTCATCGTGGTAGAGATCGCCTCGGGCTGCTGGGCGACGATCGCGCTGGTGAGCACGATCATCTGCTGGCGGAATTCATCCGGGATCCGCTTTGTCAGACCGAAGTCGACCAGCGCGATCCTCGCCTTGCCGCCCGGCTCGGACGGCGGGATCACGAAGACGTTTCCGGGGTGAGGGTCGGCGTGGAACATCCCGCGCCGCAGGATCATTTCGTTGAACAGGTCGATCAGCGTGTCGGCGACGGCGGCCGTGTCGACGCCGGCGGCCCGCAAAGCAGCGACGTCGCTGACCTTGATCCCTTCGATGAAGTCCATCGTGAGCACTCTGCGCGTGGAACGGTCGCGGTAGATCCGCGGCACGAGCACGTCTCTCCGGTCGGCGAGCATCGACCGCATCGCCTCGGCAGCCCCGGCCTCGTGGACGAAGTCGACCTCTTCCGGGGCGTACCGGCGCATCTCGGCCGCGATCGGGCGGAAGTCGATCACGTCTTCGAACTTCGACCAGACCTCGGCGAGCAGCGTGATCGCATCGAGGTCCCACTGCACGATGCGCTCGATGCCGGGGTACTGCACCTTCACCGCCACTGCCGTGCCGTCGTGGAGGCGCGCCCGGTAGACCTGCGCCAGCGAGGCCGCCGCGATCGGTTTGGGGTCGAATTCGGCGTACAACGTCCCGACCTCGCCACCGAGCTCGCGCTCGATCACCGGGCGCATCTCCGACCACGGCCGGGGCGGCACCTGGTCGTGGACCAGCGAGAGCGTGGTCACGTATTCGTCCATCAGGACGTCGGCGCGGGAACCGAGGAACTGGCAGGTCTTGATGATCAGGCCCTGCTGCCTGATCGCGCGTCGCACCACGGCCTCGGCTGCCCGCTGGTGGAACCGATGCGTGGCCTCCGCCATCGCCTCCACGCCATGGCGGCGGCGCTGGAAGCGCAGCCAGCGCCAGCGCAGCCAGAGGCCGGCGACCGTGGCGCCCAGCGGGATGAGCCGGCGCAGCCGCCCGTATGGCGGGTGGACGGGCGTCTCTCGCAACTGCCGCAGCATGCGCTGCTCGGCGGACAGCGGGATGGTCATGTCGGCTCCGTGGCGGCAGGGTTTCGAGGCGGCGTCTGGCGCTGCGCCCTCGATCCACGATACCAGCGGGGGCGGCGGCGGCCGTGACAGCGCGGCGGCGGTAGTCTGGATTCATGACAACAGGCATCCTCTTCAACCCGTTCGTGCCGTCCTATCGCAACAACCCGTACCTCCAGTTGGGCCGGCTGCGCGAGGGCGACCCTGTCCACCGCAGTCAGGCGTTGCAGGCGTGGATCGTGACCCGGTACGAGGACTGCCTGCGGGTCATACGTGACGCCGACACCTTCTC
>SCTU01000202.1 GCA_004297315.1 Dehalococcoidia bacterium
CCCTCTTGGAGGTAGTAGCGCAGACGGTCTAGTTTCCGGCACGCGGGAGGACCAGATGGGCTCTTACCTCTGCGCTGCAGCCGAGGCTGCGGAGTGCCATGAACCCCATCCGGAAGATTCGACGTGTCATGCAGAGCGCACCCCAGCCCTCGATGCAGCCGACACCATGAGTGGCGGCAGCGTAATCGCAGCAATGGCGCATCGTTGCGACTTCGTGGTCATCGAGGATCCGGATTTTGGCCCGAAGCAACTGCGAGACCACTGCCGGCGGCACGCACTGAGTTCCATTGTGGCGTTTGACTTGCACAGCCGTCTGTCACTCGTCGCCTCTCATTGTCTCGTGGTTGCGCAATCCGATCGGCTGCGGGCGAACCCGGGGGGAGTCCGAATCTGGTGAGCGCACCTCCAACAAGTCAGGTCATCCGAGTGCAGCGGCGATCGCGGGTGCTCGTGTCGTCGACGCTGACGTGCCTCTCGACTCTGCCGACGATCAACCTGACGGCTGGATGCCTGCACGACTGCGCCTACTGCTACATCCGCGGGTACCGCGGCTATCCGGGCGAGAGCACGGCGACGCTGTACGAGGACACGCCGGAGCGGCTTGAGCGAGAACTGGAGCGCGCGAAGGTGAAGCCCCGCGCGGTCTACTTCAGCCCGTCGAGCGACCTGTTCCAGCCCCACCCCGACATCCAGCGCTGTGCTGAGCGGGTGATCGAGATCCTGTTCGAGCACGGCGTCGGCGTGGCGTTCCTCTCGAAGGGGGAGATTTCCGAGCGCGCGTGGGAACTGCTGGAGGCGCACGCCTCGTTGGTCCAGGCGCAGATCGGACTGATCAGCGCGAGCGAGGACGTGGCGCTCACGTTTGAGTCCGGTGCGGCGCCTCCCGCGAAGCGTCTCGAGCAGATGGCACGGCTGGTGCGTGCGGGCATCCGAGTCGCGGCGCGCATGGACCCGGTCCTGCCGGGGATCACCGACACGGACGAGGAGTTGATGCGACTGTTCGATGCAGTAGCCGAGACGGGCGTCTCCTCCGTGTCGGTCGGCATCCTGATCGCCCGGAGCAAGATCACGGCCAGTCTTCGACGGGCCACCGGTCCCCTCGCCGCGAGCGTGCCCTCGATGCTCGCGCGCTTCAAGGGCGGCGGCAGCATCGCCATGCGTGGCGCCGGAACTGAGGTCGGTGTGCTGCCGGCGCCGGAGCGCGAGGCGATCATCGATCGCATCCGCCGCCGCGCCGCCGCGCGCGGCATCGAAATCCGCGTCTGCGCCTGCAAGAACGCCGACATTACGGGCGGCTCGTGCAACATCGCGGGCACCTGGCCACGGAGGCCGGCACCTCGTCAGTTCCAGCTGCCACTCGCGGCCTCGCGGGGGTCGGAGAGGACAGAGGAGCGCCCGCAATGAGCGGGAGTACGTCGATCCGACTGATCCCGCTCGGTGAACTACGTCCGCACCCTGACAACCCGAATCATATGCCCGCCAGCCGCCTGCAGAAGCTGGTGGCCCACATCCGGAAAAGCGGACAGTACGAGCCTCTCATCGTCCGTACGCACCCGACGGACGAGAAGCTGTATCAGATCCTGAACGGTCACCACCGGGCTCAGGCACTGCGGGCCCTGGGACACGACCGGGCGGCGTGCATCGTCTGGCAGGCCTCCGACCACGAGGCACGGTTATATCTCGCCACACTGAACCAACTCGCCGGCACTGACATCCCAGAGAAGCGGGCAGCGCTACTTGATCTGTTGCTTCAGGAGGTGGTCGTCCAGGACCTTGCAGCTCTCTTGCCTGAATCGACGGATGAGCTCCAAGAGCTCGCCGATCTGTCGGCATCGTCGCCGGATTTTCATGAACCTTCGTTCCGGGACGAGGATCGCATCGCGATGCGATTCTTGATGGACCCCGAAGAGGCGGCCGTGATTTCTGCCGCGTTCACCGCACACCAACATGTCGATCGGGCCGCCTCGCCGACCGCCTCGCTTGTCGCGATTGCCAAGCACTATCTGTCGTCAGGTGCT
Organism: Dehalococcoidia bacterium; assembly: GCA_004297315.1. Taxonomy (GTDB): domain Bacteria; phylum Chloroflexota; class Dehalococcoidia; order UBA2979; family UBA2979; genus SURF-43. Next base: position 2,019 of record SCTU01000202.1, read on the forward strand.
GAGGTTGCGCATGCCCGCTGAACCGCCCAGGTCCGAGAACACCGTCGCGCAGATTGTGGCTCGCGCTCGCGCGTTCGAGCGGCCCGAAGTGCTTGCGATCGTGTCGAGTGACGAGGTTGCGTTGAAGATCGCGGCAGCGTGGGCCACACCAGGTGCGGTGGCCGTCCAGACGTTCGAGGTGAACGATGCAGCGGAGTCTGTTGACCAGTTGGGCGTGCTTTGGGAGCGCACGACCATTGACATCGGGATGATCGCGCGGGCATCAGGCACGTCTGCGGCACAGGTGCGACGGCGACTCCCGCTTTTGCGGGTCAACCAGATCGTCTATCCGGACGGCAGCGTCCATGGTCTCGTGCGGCGGTTGCTCCAAGAGCGCGTACTGCGCGCATTCGGCCCCGCCCGATCGCCACGAAACCCCGGAAGGAATGAGGGCGCGTAGCCCTCGGCGCTCGCCCACGCGAAGACGCCCGGCGGTGAGGCCGGGCGTCTTGTGGCTTCGCGGGAGCGAGGCGGGGGCTACTTCTTCGGCAGGCTCACGGTCGCGCGGCCGGGGGTGGTCTCCGAGCCGTCGGCGCGCTTCACGCCGACGTCCAGGTCGACGAGGTTCTTCCCGCCTTCCTGGTACTTCTTCGTGACCTTACCCCAGATGGTGATGTCCTCGCGGGCCTTGTCCATGCCGCGGTAGGACACGTCCCACATCTCGACCCAGCCCTTGTCGCCGGCGAACTCGTCGAGCAGGCGGCCGACGAGCATCCCCTTGAGGGCGCCGTGGACGATGATGTCCGGCAGGTTGTTGCCCTTGGCGTAGTTGTCGTCGTAGTGGATCTGGTAGAAGTCGCCGGAAGCGGCCGCCCAGATCACGAGGCGCTGGCTGGGGGTCTCTTCGGTCAGGGAGATCTCCTGACCTTCTTTCACGTCGTCCCACATCGTCTGTGCCATCGTCGTCTCCTCGCGCTTCGCTAGTAGGACAGGCCGGTGCCGCGCGTCTTCGCGACGACCTTGTTGTCCGACTTGCGCGTGTAGACCGTCTCCGAGGTGCTGATGAGCATCTGGCCGAGGCGGCCTCGGTCCAGCTTGAGCTCGACCAGCGTGGTGACGGCGTCCAGGACGTCCCCGGCGTAGACACGCTCGATCGGGAAGACGCCGGTGCCGCCGTTCAGGTTGCGCGTGAACGGGGAGTTGAAGCCCCGATTTCGCTCGCCGCTCGCGTTCGGGTTGAAGATCGGCATGCCGTAGTGGCCCGGCGGCGACACGAGCCCCTTGTGCCCGGCCGCTTTCGCCGCTGCCTCGTCGTAGTAGATCGGGTTCTTGTAGCCGACGGCACGCGCGAAGGTGCGGATGCCGAGGCTCGTCACCTCGTAGGTGGTCGGCGCTCCGGGCTTGCCGACGGCTGCTTTCATCTCCGGCGTCAGGTCGGGTAGTTCTGGCACTGCCCCTCCTCCATCGCTATCGCGTCGCGCCCGGGCGGGTCATCCTGCCGGTGCGCGCGCGCCCCTACCGCAGTCGCCTCTGGCGAGGCGCCCGCGGGATAGTAGCACCCCGAGTTCCATCACCCGGACTGCACGATCCGTGAGGAGGGGCCTAGCGGACGGGGCGAGGGACGCGGGCTAGGCCCCGTGACAACGTTTGTACTTCTTGCCGCTGCCACAGGGGCACAGCGCGTTGCGGCCGACCTTCGCGATCGCCCGGGCGGGGGCCGCGCCTGCGGTGCCGCCGCCGTCAGGATCGCCGGGGCCGCTCTCCCGGACGCGCTCGGGGGCGCGCTCCTGCGCCATCGCCTCGACGGCGGCCGCGGGGGCGAGGCGGGCGTGGAGGATCTGGCGGGCGACCTGCTGGCGGATGCGGTCGCGGAACTGGTCCCACATGTCCAGGGCCTCGCGCTTGTAGGCGACGAGCGGGTCGTTCTGGCCGTAGGCGCGCAGGCCGATGCCCTGACGCATCTCCTCGACGGCGGTCAGGTGCTCTACCCAGAGCGTGTCGATGGTGCGGAGGAGGACGAGGCGCTCGACGAGGCGCTGGGTCTCCTCGCCGGCGGCTTCCTCGATGGCGAGGTAGCGCGCGTCGATGATCTCGAGGGCGGCGTCCGTGGCGTCCGCGGCCGAGGTGTTGACGTCCAGGGGCAGTTCGCCCGGCTGCAGGTCGGCGAGCGCGTCGATCCCGGCGCGGAAGGCCTCCGGGTCGGGGTCGGGGCCGAGGTAGATCGCGGCGAGTTCGTCGACCTCCTGCTCGAGCATGTCCATGATCGTGTCGCGCATGGACTCGCCGCGGAGCACCTTGTCGCGCTCGTTGTAGACGACGTCGCGGTGCGTGTTCATGACGTCGTCGTACTCGACGACCTGCTTGCGGGTGTCGAAGTTGTAGGACTCGACGCGCTGCTGGGCCTGTTCGATTGCCTTCGAGACCATCTTGGACTCGAGCGGGGTTTCGTCGTCCATGCCCATGCGGCTCATGAGGCCGGGGAGCCATTCGGGCGCAAACCGCTTCATGATCTCGTCCTCGAACGAGACATAGAAGCGGGTGGAGCCCGGGTCGCCCTGGCGGCCGGAACGGCCGCGCAACTGGTTGTCGATGCGGCGCGACTCGTGGCGCTCGGTGCCGATGACGTGGAGGCCGCCGAGGTCGGCGACGCCCTCGCCGAGTTTGATGTCGGTACCGCGGCCGGCCATGTTGGTGGCGATCGTGACCGCAGCGCGCTCGCCCGCGCGGGAGACGATTTGCGCCTCGCGCTGGTGCTGCTTCGCGTTCAGGACCTCGTGGTCGATGTCGCGGCGCTTGAGGAGGTCGGAGAGCATCTCGGAGGTCTCGATCGCGACGGTGCCGACGAGGACGGGGCGGCCCTCGGCGTTCCGTCCGGCGATGTCCTCCACGACGGCCTGCCACTTGCCGCCCAGCGTGCGGTAGACGAGGTCCGGCATGTCGTCGCGGATCACGGGCCGGTTCGGCGGGATCACGGTGACGTCGAGTTTGTAGATCTTGTCGAGTTCTTCGGCCTCGGTGACCGCGGTGCCGGTCATGCCGGCGAGTTTGTCGTACAGGCGGAAGTAGTTCTGGATCGTGATCGTGGCGTAGGTGACCGTCTCCTGCTGGATGCGGACGCCCTCTTTCGCCTCGACGGCCTGGTGGAGGCCGTCCGACCATCGCCGGCCCTCCATGAGGCGGCCGGTGAAGGCGTCCACGATGATGACCTCGCCGTCCTTCACGACGTAGTCGTGGTCGCGCTGGTAGAGGACCTGCGCCTTCAGGGCGGCCTCCATGTAGCGCGTCAGGCGGAAGTTCTCCAGCGAGTAGATGTTGGCGATGCCAAGCGACTTCTCCAGCATCTCCACGCCGGCCTCGGTGAGGTTCACGGCGCGGTGGCGGAGTTCCACGTTGTAGTGGACGCCCTCCTGGAGCATGGGGACGATCTTCGCGAAGCGCGGGTAGAGGCTGGTGTCGTCCTGGGCAGGCCCCGAGATGATCAGCGGCGTCCGCGCCTCGTCGATCAGGATCGAGTCGGCCTCGTCCACGACGGCGAAGTGGCGGCTGCGCTGGACGCGGTGGCCGAGGGTGGTCGCCATGTTGTCGCGGAGGTAGTCGAAACCGAACTCGTTGTTGGTGCCGTAGGTGACGTCGGCCGCATAGGCCTCGGCGCGGTTGACGGGGACGAGGTGCTCGAAGGTCGACTGCTCGCTGGCGACGTCACTCGTGTAGCGGTAGGCGCCCTGGTTCTGGATCACGCCGACGGTGATGCCGAGGAGGTCGAGGGCCGGCGTGTACCACTGCGCGTCGCGGCGGGCGAGGTAGTCGTTCACGGTGACGGCGTGGATGCCCTCGCCGTCGAGCGCGTTGAGGTAGATCGCCATGATCGAGACGAGGGTCTTGCCCTCGCCGGTCTTCATTTCCGCGATCTCGCCGCGGTGGAGGGTGATCGCGCCGATGATCTGCACGTCGTACGGGCGCTGGCCCATCGTGCGCCGGATCGCCTCTCGGGCGACGGCGAACGCCTCGGGCAGCAGGGTGTCCAGCGTCTCGCCGGAGGCGAGGCGGGCGCGGAACTCGGCGGTCTTGGCGCCGAGCGCGGCGTCGTCCAGCGCCTGCATCTCAGGCTCGAGCGCGTTGATCTGCGCGACGAGTGGCCCCATGTCCTTCACGACACGGTCGTTGGAGTCGCCTCCCAGGATCTTCCGGAAGATGCCGACCATCGAAGACTCTCTCTCGGGCCTCCGCGCGAGGTCCTAGCGGAACAACGCGCCGACGGAGCCGCCCGTATGAATGCGGTGCATCGCATCGCCGATCAGGGGGGCAATGCTCAGCACGCGGGTGGGTACGGTCTTGAACTCGCCGTGGACGAGGGGAAGCGTGTCCGTGAACACGATCTCGTCCACCTCCGGGATGTCGAGGGCTTCGAACGCCTTCGCCGACATCACGGGATGCACGCAGGCGACGCGCACGGAGCGCGCGCCACGCTCGCGGAGCAGCCGGACGGCGGAGGCGACGGTGCCGCCGGTGAGGATCTCGTCGTCGATCACGAGGCAGTCACGGCCCGCGACGTCGCCGATGAGGGTCATCGCCTCGGCGTGCTCGTTGTTGCCGGTGCGCTTCTTGTCGACGATGGCGATGTCGCAGTTCAGCCGGGAGGCGATGTCACGCGCCAGTTTGGCGCGTCCGACGTCCGGCGCGACGATCGTCGGCGCGTCGAACGACTCTGAGCGGAGGTACTCGGCGATCAGGGGGAAGGCTGTCAGTTCGTCCAGGGGGATGTTGAAGAAGCCCTGGATCTGGCCCGCGTGCATGTCGATCGTGAGGACGCGGTTGGCGCCAGCGACCTCGATGAAGTTCGCGACGAGGCGGGCGGTGACCGGGACGCGGGGCTGGTCCTTCTTGTCGGACCGACCATATGCGTAATAGGGGATGACGGCAGTGATCCGGCCCGCCGAGGCGCGCTTGGCGGCGTCGATCATGATCAGCAGTTCCATCAGCCGCGTGTTCACGGGGGAGACGACGGGCTGGATGATGAAGACATCGCGTTCGCGGATGTTGTCGAGGTAGCGGACGAAGACCTCTTCGTTCGAGAACTGGAAGACCTCGCAGTCGCCCAGCGGAATCTCGAGGTGGCGCGCGACCGATTCCGCCAGCGCACGGTGCGAATTGCCCGTGAAGACGGCCATCTCCTGGAACACGGGCAGACTCCTCACACCGGGGATTCGATCCTACCACTCGACCTCTTTGGGGCCTCCCGTCCGAATCCGTCTGGGGCACCTCGGTCGGAGGCGGGTGAAGGTGCGCCGCGCTAAACTCGTGGACGGCAGGGCCGAGGCTTCGGCGCGTGCGTGCGGACGCGCCCGACCGGCCGGGCCGCCCCCGTCCCCAGCGGAGGTTTCAGGATGGACTTCGCCTTTACCCCGGAAGAAGAGCGCTTCCGCGAGCAGTTGCGCGCGTTCCTCGCGCAGCGGCTGCCGCAGGGCTGGAGCGACCGTGACTTCACCGGCGAGGCGGGCGCGGAAGAGCGCGCGGCGCTGGCCCGGGCGGTGTCGAAAGGGCTGGCCGACCAGCGCTGGCTCGCCCTCGCGTGGCCGGAGCGGTACGGCGGCGCCGGGGCCGGCCAGGTCCAGCAGATGATCATGAACGAAGAAGCCGCATACGCCCGCATGCCCGGCGGCGGCGGCGCCGGCGTCGCGTGGGTCGGTCCGGCGCTGATGATGTACGGCAGCGAGGAGCAGAAGAAGCTCTTCCTTCCCCGGATCGCCGGCGGCGACGACACCTGGACGACGCTGTACTCGGAGCCCGGCGCGGGCTCGGACCTTGCCGCGCTGCAAACACGCGCGATCCGCGACGGCGACGAGTACGTGATCAACGGCACGAAGATCTGGGCGAGCGGCGCGCAGGAGGCGAGCATGGGGCTGCTCGCGGCGCGGACGGACCCGCACGCCGCCAAGCACCGCGGGCTCTCGATGTTTGCCCTGCCGATGGACTCGGCCGGCATCTCGGTGCAGCCGATCGAGGACATGTCCGGCGGGCAGACGCTGAACGAAGTCCACTTCGAGAACGTGCGGATCCCGTCCGAGAACCTGATCGGGCAGGAGAACCGCGGCTGGTACCAGGTCGCGGCGACGCTCGACTTCGAGCGCTCGGGCGTCGCGGCGTTCTCGCGCGGCAAGCGCGACATCGAGCGGCTGGTGGAGGCGGCGAAGGACGAGCGCAGCCTGATGTCGCGCAACCCGAACGCGCGCTACGAGCTTGCCGACCGCTGGATCGAGCTTCAGGTTGGCTTCAACGTCGCCTACCGCATCCCGTTCCTACAGCAGCAAGGCGTCCAGCCAAACCACGAGGCGAGCGTCTCGAAGTTGTACGGATCGGAACTGACGCAGCGCGTCGCCCAGACCGGGATGCACCTGCTGGGGCCCGCCGGGCAGTTGATGCCGGGCTCGCCGTATGCCCGCCTCGGCGGCGCGTACTCGCGGCTCTACCTCAACGCCGTGGCCTCGACGATCACGGCAGGCACCTCCGAGGTGCAGCGCAACATCATCGCGCAGCGCGGGCTGGGCCTCCCCCGCGGGTAACTCCGACGTCTGCGGGCCGGCATCAGGACGCTCAGCAATGGCGGGGGCGTCGCGCGGGTGCGATGATCTTCGTGTCCAACGGTCGAGCCTTGGTGCGCTCGGCGTCGAGAGAGGCGTGAGCGTGCAGTTGCCCCGACCGCATACCTCGTACGACGGCGTGCCGGCCGACACGCCACTGCGCGCACCCGACCACTCCTACAACGAGAACGACCGCTTCAGCGCGCCGCCGCCGAACTTCCGTTACGTGACGCTGGAGGAGGCGCGGTCGTGGGACTGCAACTTCTGCGGTGGCTGCTGCACCTCGACGCGCACCGACGCGCAGCCGCTGTACATGTACACGTTCGGCCGTCTGCCGAAGCACCAGTGGAGGAAGTTCAACGGCGGCGAACCGCTGATCATCCCGCTGACCCGCACGGGCAAGCCGCGCGCGTGGCGCGAGGAGGACGCGCAGGGCGACGGCCCGGCCTTCGTCTGTCGCGCGCTGGGCCTGGAGGAAGACGGCACGACGCGCTGCCAGCTGTTCGGGAACCCTCGACACGCGGCATGCGGCGAGTTCCCGATTTTCAGCAGCATCACAGACGACGAGGTGGCGAACCGGGACTGGCACCTCATCCCGCACACGACGTACCAGCGCGCGTGCACGTGGGTGGACATCATGATCTGCCCGGAGTGGTCGCCTCTGCTCCGCTGGCGCGACGCGTCGAACCGGTTGCCGGCAAAGATGACGGCGGAGCAGTGGTCGTTCGCCTCCTACATGTTCAACGTCGCCTGGCGGCTGAAGTGTGAGACCGGCGACGTGGCCCAGTGGGAACTGGACGAACTGAAGGCGCTCGGCACGCGGCTGCCGTAGGCCTCGATGGCCGGTCAGGACAGCATGCGCATCCTCGGGATCGAGTCCTCCTGCGACGAGACCGCGGCCGCGGTGGTCGAGGATGGCCGGCGCCTGCTCTCAAACGTCATCGCCTCGCAGACCGAGTTACACCGGGAGACCGGCGGCGTGGTGCCGGAGGTGGCGGCCCGCGCACACTTGCGCGCGCTCGTCCCCGTCGTGCGCGCCGCGCTCACCGAGGCTTCCTGCGGCTGGGACGACCTTGACGCCATCGCGGTGACGGCAGGGCCGGGGCTGCCGGGCGCGCTCGTCGTCGGGCTGAACGCGGCGCGCGGGCTGGCGTATGCGCGAGGGCTGCCGCTGATCCCCGTCGACCACATCGAGGGCCACGTGCGGGCGAACTGGCTGCTGGAGCGCGCGCCGGAACTCCCGGCACTCGCGCTCGTGGTCTCCGGCGGCCACACCGAACTGCTGATGGTCGAGGAAGACGAGGCGTTCACGCGGCTGGGCGGCACGCGCGACGACGCAGCCGGCGAGGCGTTCGACAAGGTCGCGCGACTGTTGGGCCTCGGCTACCCCGGCGGGCCGCCGCTGTCAGCGCTGGCGGCGACGGCGACCGAGCGCCGCCTGAGCCTGCCCCGGGCGTGGCTCCGCGGGAGCGACGACACCTCGTTCTCCGGCCTGAAGACGGCCGTGCTTCAGCTCGTGCAGTCGCCCAACCCGCCGCCGCGCGCGGAGATCGCGTGGGCGTTCGAGGAGAGTGTGGTGGACGTGCTGTCGGAGAAGGCGGCCCGCGCGGCCGAACGCGAGAGCGTGGCGACCGTGCTGCTGGCAGGCGGCGTGGCCGCCAACCGCCGGCTGCGCGAGCGCGTGCTGGAGCGCGCGCCGGTCGCGGTCTCGATGCCGCCGCCGATCCTGTGCACCGACAACGGCGCGATGATCGCAGCGGCTGCCTTCGCGCACCTCGACGAGATGGTCCCGGCCGAGTCCCCGCTCGACATCCGGCCGACGGTGAAGCGACGTCCGCCCGCGCGGCAGAAGTAGCGCGCCATCGCAACCCGCGGGGCGCGCCTCGAATTGCGGGCGCGATTCGCCCGCCCCGCTGCGCAGCCCATATCATCGAGACGTAACCGGGCGGGGTTGCACTGGATGTCGCGTGGTGTCAATTTCGCCCCGCCGGCCGAGGCTGCCTCGCCGCTCCCCAGGTCGTACTGAGTCGTCTACCTCGGCGCGCGTCCGCCGGGTCGGGAGTCCGTGACGCTGTGACGACATGGGTGGGGCGCTACGCGATCGTCGGCGGGGAGGTGCAAGAGCACGGCCCCTGGCTGGTCGACCGCCAGCGGCACCGCGAGGACGAGGTGTTGCGCCTCCTCGTGCTGACCGAACCCGCCGACACCCGATCTGCGGAGTTCTGCAAAGAGGTCGCCGAGGCCATTGCCGCGATCTTCGCGCGCGAGTCGCTCTCGATCACGGGCGGCCTGCTGCGCGCGCTGCGCCAGGCGCACGGCAACCTCTCCGAGTGGAACCGCCGCTCGTTGCGCGAGCATCGAGTCTCGATCGGGGTAACCTGCGTCGCCGTCCGCGATGGCGAGGCGACGATCGCCCAGGTCGGGCCGGGCGTGGCGTACCTCGCCGGCCCGGAACGGATCGAGCGACTGACGACCGAGGGGACGCCGGCCGCGCAGCCGCTGGGCGGTGACGCGCCCATCGAGCCGATGTTCCGGGCGACGCCCCTCCGCGGCCACGAAATCCTGCTGCTGTCATCCGCAGCCGAGCCGGTGATCGGGCAGGACGCGATCGAGGAGGCGCTGGTCGTCGGGCCGGAGCGCGCGCTCGCGGAACTCTTCCGCCGGACGCGCGACGTGTCGGACATGGCCGCCGTGCTCGTCGCCGACCTCGACATCGACGAGCCGCAGGAGGCGGAGCCGCTCGACCAGCCGCGCGAAGCCCGTGGCGCGACCGCTGCCTCGTCCGGGCCCGCGTACCCGTCGGTATGGGACGAGCCCGGCCTCGGCGTCTCGATGCC
>SCTU01000203.1 GCA_004297315.1 Dehalococcoidia bacterium
GCTTCGACAGCGTCTAGCAACGTCCCGCGGTGTGAAGGAAGGGGGACGGTATACAGTCCCCCTTCCTTGTGGACTCAGTCCGGCGGGTACCGCCGGCCAGCAGCTAGCTCTTCTTTGGCGGGTCGACTCGGACGACGAACGCGTAGTGATAGACCGTGGGGTCGTTGCCGACCGTGTAGTCCAGCGTATACGCGCCCGCCGCGAAGCCCTTCGTGCTCAGGTTGAAGATGTACTGGCCATCGTCGAACCGGAACACGTCACCGGGGTTCGCCTTACCCGAGTCGGCGAGCGACGCGCTGGGGCTAATCCCAAGAGCTTTCACTACAAGGGCCGTCGAACCAGCATTCGCGCCGCCCGCGGTGCAGACCTTCACCTTCACGGGGATCGTGCTGCCGGAGTTCTTCGCGGGACTCGTGTCTCCGCCCGCTGCGCAGATGGCGTAGGTGACCGTGATGCTGCCTGTCGCGGTGCTCCCGAGGTAGTTCGCGCTCTCCGCGTATGTGGCGGTCGCCGTGCAGGTGCCCGCGTTGGTGCAGTCGCCGGTGTAGGCGATGGAGGCCGTGCCGGCCGCCGCCGGGCTCACGGTCGCCGTCGCGCTGAAGGCCGAGCCGGTGTAGACGAACGGTCCAGCCCCGAAGGTCACGGCCGTCGTCGTCGGTGCCTTCGCGATCGTGATCGTCTCGGTCGCGGTGCTCCCGAGGTAGTTCGCACTCTCCGTGTAGGTCGCCGTCGCCGTGCAGGAGGTGCCCGCGTTGGTGCAGTCTCCGGTGTAGGCGATGGTGGCCGAGCCGGCCGCTGACGGGCTCACGGTCGCCGTCGCGCTGAAGGGCGAGCCGGTGTAGGCGAACGGTCCAGCCCCGAAGGTCACGGCCGTCGTGGTCGGCGCCTTCGCGATCGTGATCGTGGCAGTCGCGGTGCTCGGGAGCAGCGTCGGGCTGCCGGCGAAGGTCGCGGTTGCCCTACAGGTGCTGCCCGCGTTGGTGCAGTCACCCGTGTAGGTGATGGTGGCCGTGCCGGACGGGCTCACGGACGCCGTCGCCGTAAACGCTGACCCGTTGTACACGAACGGGCCGGGCCCGAACGTCACGGTCGTGGTGCTCGCGGGCAACACCTTGAAAGTGCCGATGAGGGTGCCACCCCAATAACCGCCGTAGCAGAAGTAGTCGAGGTTGACCCGGCCGAGGACGTAGTAGGTCCCGGGAGTCGTGGGTGCGGTGAATGCGCTGGTGCTGTAGCTGCCGAGACCGTTCTTACAGAACGAGCCCTGAGACGGCGTCCCCGTCACCGGATTGGGAGCGATGCTGATGTACAGCTGTCGTACGCAGCCGGGGCAGTAGGGACTGGGCGTGAGCGAGGTGTTGCCCGAGATCGTGAGTGCGGCGCCCGGCGCCACGGTCGCGTTCGGACCCTGCCCGTTGATGTTGACCGTCACAAGCTGCGAAGCACCGATGTTCGTCGGGTTGACGCCGATGCAGCCTTCGTCCACAAGCCCGTCGAAGTTGTTGTCGATGTAATCGCACGTCTCCGCGGGCACCGTGACGGTCACGCTGAACGATGCCTCTGCCGGGTGGCCAGCTGCATCCGCTGCCGAGCAGTGGACCGTCGTGGTGCCGGCCGCGAATGTCGACCCAGATGGGGGCGCACAGGAGACGGGAATGTCACCATCGATCGCGTCATTGGCGCTGGCCGAGTAGGTGACGGAGGCGCCTGCCGCGCTCGTCATTGGCGTGCTGATAGCGGATGGAACGGTGATCACAGGGGCTGCTGTATCAACAGTCAGGGTACCGATGACGGTGCCGCCCCAGTATCCGCCATAGCAAACGTAGTCGAGGTTGACTCGACCAAGGATCAGATACGTGCCGTCAACTGTTGGCGCGGTGAATGCGCTGGTGCTGTAGGTACCGAGGCCGTTCTTACAGAACGATCCTTGAGACGGCGTTCCCACCACCGGATTGGGTGCGACGCTGATGTACAACTGCCGGACACACCCGGGGCAGTACGGGCTGGGCGTGAGCGAAGTGCTGCCGGAGATCGTCAGCGCGGCGCCTGGCGCCACGGTCGCATTCGGGCCCTGTCCGTTGATGTCGACTGTCACGAGCTGCGAGGCGCCGATGTTGGTCGGGTTGACGGCGGAGCAGTCTTCGGCGAACGCTCCATCGAGGTCGTCGTCGACATAATCACAGGTCGCGTCGCCTGCCGCGTACGCGGTGCGCACCGTCAGAGTTGAGGTCGCCCCGAGCGCGGCCAGCGCGATGAATAGGGCAAGGCCCGTGCGGAGCAAAACGCCGTGCGAGCTGAAGCGACTAAACATCAGTAATTACCCTTCGATTGGCACACGATTACCGGCTACTTCGCTAAAGAGTGAGGAGGTGATACTTACAGGAACACCGTCAATTATCAACCGGGTGTGATTGACCCAATTTGTTGATCGACATGTTTGTGGTGGCGTATGCGGGCCTGACATCGGCCCGCGACGCCGTAAAGGAATGCGCCAACCGTCAGAATCGGCGCAGACTGACGGTAAGGATCTTTGCTACGCGTCCATTCGCTCGTGACGGCGCGGGTCGAGTACGAGCAAGGGCGCTGCAATCGCTCTCCCATGTCTCCGGCACGACAAGTCCGGAGACCCTCTTTACGGGGTCAGCAACTT
>SCTU01000204.1 GCA_004297315.1 Dehalococcoidia bacterium
GAGCGTCACCCCCATGCTTGAACGGCTGCACGAAGCGTGGCGTGAAGTCGTGTCCGGGAGCGAGGACGCGCGTGCGACGCCCCGGTTCTAGTCAGCCCGCAGGCCTGGCGCAGCAACTCCTGATACAGCCCGGCGTAGACTTTCGTCGCCCGCGCGTCCTCGCTCCCGGACACGACTTCACGCCACGCTTCGTGCAGCCGTTCAAGCATGGGGGTGACGCTCGCTGGCGCATCCGACCAGTAGTGCTCCCATGACACGAGGTGAAGCTGGATGCCCGCATTGGACACGCGCACCTGTTGCAACAAGCGCTCGTCCAATACCGCGCGCGCGAGTTTGCCGCGAGCCAGTCGTCTGGCGGTGAGCGTCGGGTTTCGCCTCATGGCAACACGGTGCGCCAGAGCGGAATGCGCTCATACGGGGAAATGGCAGGCCATCACCCGATGGCCCGCCCTCACAACACCTCGCTGCACTCCATCCGCAGGATGTCGTCCAGCGTCTCGCGGCGCGCGATGAGGGTCGCCTTTCCGTTGTCCCAGGCGACCTGTGCTGCGCGGCCCATCGAGACGTAGTTGGAGGACATCGCCGCGCCGTAGGCCCCCGCGTCGTGGAGGACGAGCAGGTCGCCCGGCTCAGGGCGGCCGAGGGCGCGCGGGACCAGCAGTTCCTGGTCGTCGCGCGTGAACACGTCGCCGCTTTCGCAGAGCGGGCCCGCCACCACCAGCGGCTCGGGCGGCCTCGACGCCCCCCGGCCGACGATCGAGATCTCGTGGTACGAGCCGTACATCGCGGGGCGGACCAGGTCGTTGAAGCCGGCGTCCACCATCACGAAGCGGTGGCCGGGGCCCTTCTCGTTCGTGCGCGTCTCCTTCACGTCGTGGACGCGCGCGACCAGCACCGCCATCCCGGCCACCGGGTAGCGCCCCGGCTCGATCTCGATCGCGATCAGACGCCCGGCGGACTCGGACAGCGTCGAGGCGGCCTCGAGCATCAGCGTGCGGTAGCCGGCGAGGTCGTAGCGCTGGCCGTCCAGGCGGTACGGGTGCGGGATCCCGCCGCCGAGGTTCACCGAGGTGACCTTCGGGAAGCGCTGGAGCAGGCCGTCGAACACGCCGACGAGGCGGCGCATGTTGCGGTCGAACTCGCCGATCTCGGGGCCGGTGCCGACGTGCGCGTGCAGGCCGACGACCGGGTAGTCCGCGCTCTTCGCGAGCGCCGCGACCGCGTTGACATCTTCGAACCAGATGCCGTGCTTCGAGGACGGCCCGCCGGTGTCGCACGCCTCGACGTGGCCGTGGCCGAAGCCCGGGTTCACGCGCAGCGCGATCGGGCCTCGATAGCCGGCCTCGTGCAGCTCGCGGATCATCCCCGGCGAGCCGACGTTGGGGAGGATGCCGTTGCGCACCACCGCGTCGAGCGCGTTGTCGCGGAACACGTCCGCCGTGAACATGATCGTCGGCGGCTGGTGCCCGGCCGCGAAGCCCGCGCGCAGCGCCCGCTCCACCTCGTTGCCGCTCACGGCGTCGATCCACAGCCCCGCCTCGCGGGCCGCGTCGAGCACGTAGCGCGCCGAGTTCGCCTTCATCGCGTAGCGCCCGTGCAGCGAGGCGCCCGCGGTGGCCGCGGCGACCTCGCCCATCCGCTCGCGCAGGATCGCGCCGTCGTACAGGTAGAACGGCGTGCCGACCTGCCGGGCCAGGGTGTCGAGGGGGTACTGAGTGAGGTCGATCATCGGAAAAATGTAGACGACGGCGGGCCGGGCCGCAGCGGGAGGTTCAGGAGGGGCCGGTCGAGGGCGCTACAACGCGTCTACAGCGCCCCCAGGTAGCGGTTGAGCTCGTACGGCGTGACCTGGCTGCGGTACTCGGTCCACTCGATCCGCTTGTTCGCGATGAGCGACTCGAAGACGTGGTCGCCGAGCGTCTGGCGCATGATCGAGGAGCCGGAGAACTGCTGGATCGCGTCCCCCAGCGACAGCGGCAGCGAGCGCAGCCCGCGGGCGGCCCGTTCGGCCTCGCTCAACCCCGAACGTGCCGGCTCCGGCAGCGGGAGCTTCGAGGCGATCCCGTCCAGCCCGGCCGCGAGCACCGCGGCAAACGCGAGGTACGGGTTGCACCCCGGGTCGGGCGACCGGTACTCGACGCGCGTCGAGACGGTCGCCTCAGGCCGGTGGGCCGGCACGCGCACGAGGTCGGCGTCGTTCGTGTGCGACCACGTCGCGTAGACCGGTGCCTCGAACCCCGGCACGAGCCGCTTGTAGGAGTTCACCCACTGGTTCGTGACGAGCGTGATCTCCGGCGCGTGCTGGAGCAGGCCCGCCACGTAGTGCTTCGCATCCGCGGAGAGCGTGTCCGGCGACTGCGGGTCGTAGAAGGCGTTCGATTCGCCTCGGAACAGCGACAACTGGAGGTGCATCCCGCTGCCGTTCTGGTCGGCGATCGGCTTCGGCATGAACGTCGCGTGTACACCCGCGCGCGCCGCAACTTCCTTCACCACGAGGCGGAACGTCATCACCGCGTCCGCCATCGTCAGCGCATCGGTGTAGCGCAGGTCCATCTCGTGCTGGCTCTGGGCCACCTCGTGGTGGCTCAGAGCCACCCCGATGCCGAGCTCTTCCAGCATCAGCACCGTCTCGCGGCGCAGGTCCGACCCGCCGTCGAGCGGCGTGAGGTCGAAGTAGCCGCCGCGGTCCAGCGGCTCCGTCCCTTGCGCGTCCTTGAAGTAGAAGTACTCCATCTCGGGCGAGACGTAGAACGTGTATCCCTGCTCCGCCGCACGGCGCAGTGTCCGTTTCAGCACGTACCGAGGGTCACCCTCGAACGGCTGGCCATCGGTGCGGTAGATGTCGCAGAACATCCGCGCCACCGCGTTCGGCTGAGGGCGCCACGGCAGGATCTGGAACGTCGCCGGGTCCGGCATCGCGATCATGTCGGCTTCGTCGTGCCGCGCGAAGCCCTCGATCGCCGCGCCGTCGAACGAGATCCCGTCCGTCAGGGCGTGCTCGAGCTCCTCGATCGTGATCGCGACCGACTTCAGCATGCCGAGGATGTCGGTGAACCAGAGCCGGATGAACTTCACGTCGTGGTCGCGGCATGCCTGCAGGACGTGCTGCACCGACCCCGAGCCAGATTCACGTTCGAGCATGCAATGATCCTACCGTCCGGCCTGTTTCCGGCGTGTTTCTATCCTGATCGCGGACATTGATCGCATGCCTACCCGTTGAAGTACAACTCGAACTCGTACGGCGTGGGCCGGAGCGCGGCGGCTTGTGCCTCCTCGCGCTTCATCGCCACCCAGCGCTGGACGAGGTCCTCCGTGAAGACGGCCCCTTCGAAGAGGAACGCCTGGTCCTGCACGAGCGCGTCCAGCGCCGCGTCGAGGCTCCCCGGGACGCGGAGCACCCGGGCGGCCTCGTCCGGCTTCAGTTCGTAGATGTTCCGGTCCAGCGGGTCGCCGGGGTCGATTTGCTTGCGGATGCCGTCGACGCCAGCCATCAGCATCGCCGCGAACGCCAGATACGGGTTCGAGGTCCCGTCCGGCGGGCGAAACTCGACACGTGTGGCCCCCGCCGCCGAGGAGTACGTGGGGATGCGGATCGCGGCCGAGCGGTTGCGGGCGGAGTAGGCGAGGTTCACTGGCGCCTCGAACCCCGGCACCAGCCGCTTGTAGGAGTTCGTCGAGGGCGCGCAGAACGCCATCAGCGCAGGGGCGTGCGTGAGCAGTCCACCGATGTACCAGCGCGCCATCTGGGAGAGGCCGGCGTAGCCGTTCGCGTCGTGGAAGAGCGGCTGTCCGTCCTTCCAGAGCGACTGGTGCGTGTGCATCCCGCTGCCGTTGTCGCCGAAGATCGGCTTCGGCATGAACGTCGCCGTCTTGCCGTACGTCCGGCCGATGTTGCGGACGAGGTACTTGTACCACTGTGTCTCGTCCGCCTTCTTGCGCAGGCTCGCGTACTTCGTGGCGATCTCGCACTGGCCGGGCGCGGCGACCTCGTGGTGGTGCACCTCGACCTCGACGCCGGTGCGCCCGATCGCCTCCGCGATCGCCCAGCGCACGGCCGCACTCTGGTCGGCCGGGGGCGCGGGGGCATAGCCCTCCTTGCTCGCGATCTTCGCCGCCAGGTTCGGGCGCTCGTCCTGCCCGCTGTTCCACGGCCCCTCGACTGAGTCGACGGTGTAGAAAGCGGTGTTGGCGCTCTGCTGGAAGCGTGCGTCGTCGAAGAGGAAGAATTCCAACTCGGGCCCGAAGTACGCGGTGTCGGCGATCCCCGTCGAGCGCAGGTGCAGTTCAGCCAGCGACGCGATCCGGCGCGGGTCGCGCGCGTACCGCTCCCCGGTCAGCGGCTCCACCACGTCGCAGATCAGCGCCAGCGTCGGCACCTCCTCGGACGGGTCGACCACCGCGCTGTCCAGGTCGGGTACGAGGAGCATGTCCGATTCCTCGATGGCCTGGAAGCCGCGAAGGCTGGAGCCGTCGAACCCGAAGCCGTTGACCACGCTCTCCTCGGTCAGTCGCGCCGCGGGCACGGCGAAGTGGTGCCAGCGGCCGGGCAGGTCGGTGACGCGCAGGTCGATGCGCGTCACGCCCTCGGCAGTCATCCGCTGGCGGACGTCGCCCAGATTCGCCATCACAGCCTCCCGAGACGCTCACCGCCCGGAAGGCGGCATCGCTCGCTTGTACCACGCCGGCCGGCTGAGGGTGATTCGGCTGCTCGAGAACCGCCCGCGAGCACATACGCGCGAAACATAAGAGAAACGACCCCGATACGGAGGCTTCATCGTCGCGACGCGACTCCGAAACCCCTGCCGCCCAGACTCAACCGCGTCGTCCAGGGTTTGTGGATGCCTCCACCGGGTTCGCGGAGACCCGTCCTCCCGGGACAAGGAGCACGCATGTGATCCACGCGGGCCACCTGACGATCGACCGAGACCGCTACCTGGTGACCGTGGACGGCCGCCCCGTGCGTCTTACCTACATGGAATTCAACGCGCTTCTCGTCATCGCCGAGCAGTCCGGCCGCGTGGTCACGTACGACCGCCTCGCCGAGGCGCTATGGGGCGCCTCCGGCCCCGACGCGCGCCGGCGCCTCGCCGTCATCGT
>SCTU01000205.1 GCA_004297315.1 Dehalococcoidia bacterium
CGATCTCGCGGCCTCCCACTCCAGCCGGGCGTCGTCGACTTCTTCGCGGAGCCGGAGCGCATCGCCGATCAGCCGGCGAGTCCGGGCGATTTCGTAGGGGGCGTCGACCGTCTGCCAGTGAGCCAGACCGCGGCCGAGTTCCTGCAACGCCTGCTCGGGCTCCCCCGCGGCGTTATGGATGGCGCCGCGGGCGCAATGGGCGGCGGCGTGGAGTGCCGGGGAGCCGAAGTCCTCCGCGATGCCGGCCAGTTCTTCCGCCGCTGTCCTCGCGGTCGCGATGTCGCCGGCTGCGAGCGCGATCTCGACCTGGGCGGGAAGCAAGCGGGCGCGCCTCAGCCGCTCCGGGATCGGTTCCGCGAGCGCACGTCCGATGGAGGACATCGCCGCGTCCACCCTGCCCTGCGCCAGGTAGAGGAGCGCACGGGCGGGCTGCGGCTCGCGGCCGAGGTCCTGCGCCTGCCTCAATGCCTCGTCCGCCGCAGCCAGGTCGCCCATCCGCAATCGGATCTCGCTCAGGGCGTAGAACCCCTCGGCGGCCTGGTAGAAGGCCTTGTAGGAGAGCAACTCTTCTGAGGCGCGGCGCGCCTCGTCCTCCGCGCTGGTCCATTCACCGCGCAAGGAGAGGATTTCCGCGCGGTGCACGCGGCAGACGCCCGGGAAGCCACTGATCGCCTGCCGCTCACACCAGCGCCGGGCGACCTCGGTCCACTGCCCGGCACGGCGGTAGTCGGCCAGGTCGCGGCAGGTGCTGATGGTGGCGCAGTAGACGACGCCCGTGGCGAACGGCGACAGTTCGCCGCTGACCGCCGCGGCCGTCGCCTCGTCCAGCAGCAGCAGGCCTTCCTTCAACTCGCCGCCGCGCACAAGGGCCATCCCGCGGAAAACCAGCCCGAAGCCCTGCAGGTCCTTGTCGCCGAAGCGGCTGCCGATGTCGACGGCGCGTCCGGCGAGTTCCGCAGCGCGCACGAAGTCGCCTCCGCCCATGGCCTCTTCTGACTCGAACAGCACCAGGTAGCCGTGGGCGAAGCTCTCGGGCTCCTCGTTCAGGATCCGCGCAGCCCGGGCGCGCCACGCCTGCGCGACGACGTCGGACAGGTGCGACTGGTGGTCCTTCGCCGCCAGCAGCGCCATGTAGGCAGCGCGGACGCGATCACCCTCAGCGAGGTACGCGGCGAAGGCGCGTTCACGGGCGGAAACTGATGCATCGGGCTCAGCAGCCCACCACCCCATCGTGCCCAGCAGTTCCAGACCGGCCGCGCCGAGTTGGCCCTTCGCATCGAGTGCTGCGAGCAAGCCGTAGGCTTCCGGCCACGCGTGCCTGTCTGCCGCCTGCTGCGCCGCCGCCAACTGGTCGACCGTCCGGGATTCCATCATGTGGTACCCGTCAGTGGCTGATGTTGCGTAAGGGACACGAATCCTAGTCCGTTCCCCTTCGCTTCGGTAGCCCCGGGATTGGTCATGACCAAGCATGCCTCCGCATTCCGATCTGTGAAGACCTGCCTCGGGCTTGCGGCGCACTCGTGGCGGACGTGAAGGTCCGGTACAGGTGTTCATCGTCATGAAGGTGGCGCTTGTCACTCACCCATCGCCTGCCCAACACGCTTTGGACGGCCATTCGTGCATGCACGTGTGTGGAGAGGGATTGCGACTCGAAGTGATCCGCGCGGGGCGCCGGAGCGGGCATTTCGGGGCGAATCTGAGGGCGGACGAGCACTCACAGCGCTGAGAACACATGTTCTGGTACCATCCCTCCGCGGGGAGAACCGAGATGTCCACAGCCAGCCTTGCTGTCCAATCCCGCGCCATTGCCTGCCTAGCGATCCCGTCGCTCGCCTTCGCGTGCGAGATGGCCGGGCGGCCGGCACTCGCAGGGTCGCCGGTCGCCCTGAGTGACGAGGCCCGTGCGCGGGTCGTCGAGGTCACGCCGGAGGCACGGCAGCACGGGGTGCGCGCGGGGATGACGCTTCTGGACGCGGTCGGGCTGTGCCCCATGCTCACTGTCCTCGGACCACGCCCCGCGCTCGTCGCCGGGATCGCCGAGGCGCTGGTCGAAGCGATGGGCGCGGTCAGCCCGCTGGTGGAGGAGGCAGAGCCGGGTACTGTCTTCGCCGACCTGCGCGGCACGGAAGGGCTCTACCCCGGCCTGGAGCAGTTACGGGACGCGGTCTTCGCGGGCGTCCCGGACGGGCTCCGCCCGCAACTCGGCGTCGCCGGGCACCGTTTCACCGCCTGGGTCGCGGCGTCGCGCACCGGACCGGGCACGCTCCAGCACGTCCCCATCGAGGAAGCCGCCGCTTTTCTTGCGCCTCGCGCCGTCTCCTGGCTCCCGCTCGACCCCGAGGCCGTCGCGCGACTGCGGCTGCTCGGGATCGCGACGTGCGGCCAGTTCGCGGCGCTCCCACGTCATGCCGTCGAGGCGCAGTTCGGCATTGCGGGCGGCCTCGCCTGGCTTGCCGCGCGTGGCGAGGACGCGACGCCGGTACGCCCTCGTCCGTGGGAGCAGGAGCGTGTCGTCGAGGTGGTCGAGGCAGAGCCGCCGATCGTGAGCCGTGAGGCGACCCTGCACGCGCTCGACCAGATGCTCGGCCGCGCGCTGCGCCAGCCGCGGGCGATGCACCGCTTTGTACGCCTCGTCCGGCTGCGCGCCGAGGGTGAGCGGGGCGGGCTCTGGGAACGCCACCAGGTGCTGCGCGAGCCGCTGGGCGAGCGCACCCGGTTGTGGACGATGGTGCGCGCCGCCATCGAGGGGGCTGAGTTGCCGGGTGCGCTCACCCGCATCTCCCTCGAGCTCGGCGGGCTCACCGCAGAGAGCGGGCGGCAACACAGCTTGTTTGATAGCGAGCGGACGCGGCGGCGCGAGGAACTCGACGAGATGGTGCGCCATCTGAAAGTCCGCTTCGGCCAGTCACCACTCGCCCGCGTCGTCGAGGTGGAGCCGTGGCACCGGCTGCCGGAGCGGCGGCGCGCGCTGTTGGAGTACGACCCGTGAGCCGCCCGCCCCAGACCCCGTCCAGTACCTCCCTGCGCCCCATCGGCCTTCCACGCCCGATCGAGGTGCGTGCAGACGGCGACGGCCGGCCGGTCGCCCTCACCCGGACCGGCACGCGCGGACGACGCGCGGCCGAGACTCCGGTCGAGAGCGTCGAGGAGGTCTGGCGGATTGCCGAGGCATGGTGGCGAGAGGCGCCGCAGGCACGCACCTACTACCGCGTCGTCCTCGCGGACGGCCGGCCGCTCTCGATCTTCTACGACGATGCGCTCGGCACCTGGTCCGAGCAGCCGTACTGAGCCGGAGGACAGCGATGCCGCACCCGCCCGAGACGTCATGGGCCGCGTTTGAGGCACAGCGTCGCGTGCAGGAAGCAGCGGTCGCGCCGGACACTCCACGCTCCACCGCGCCGCGCGGACGGACGCCGACCGTGCCTTCCTCCGTCCTCGATGACGTGCCTTATGTCGAACTGCACGCGCACAGCCACTATTCCCTGCTGGAGGGCGCTTCGAGCATCGACGAGATGGTGTTCGAGGCGGTGCGCCAGGGGCACCGGGCGCTCGCCCTCACCGACCACGAGGCGATGTACGGCTCGATGGCGTTCGCGCAGGCGGCGCGGGAGGCCGGCCTCCGCCCGATCACCGGCCTCGAACTCACCGTGGAAGAGGCGGACGGCAGGCGGTCGCACCTGACGCTGCTCGCGGAGACGCGCGAGGGGTACGCCCACCTCTGCCGGCTCTCCAGCCTTGCGTACGGGCTGCTTGAAGCGGGACAGGAGGATCGCGAGGCGCGCCGGCTGGATCCGGTGCTGCCGGTCGCCGCACTCCAGGCGCACGCGGGCGGCCTCATCCTGCTCACCGGCTGCCGCGAAGGGCTCGTCCCGCGTCTCGTCGCGGAGGGACGCACGGCCGAGGCGGAGACGGCGCTGCGCCGCTGGGTGGAGTGGTTCGGGAGCGAGGACGTCTTCGTCGAACTCCAGGACAACCTCGTCTTCGGCGACCAGCCGCGAAACTACGCGCTGGTCGCCCTGGCCGAGCGCGTCGGGGTGGGCGTGGCCGGCACGGGCGACGTCCACTACCACGAGCCGGACCGTCACCGGCTCCAGGACGTGCTGGTCGCGATCCGGCACCGGAAGACACTCGACGAGTCCCACCGTGAGCGCCGCCCGAACGGGGAGTTCTACCTCCGTCCTCCGGAGGAACAAGCGCGGCGCTTCCGTCAGTACCACCCGGAAGCCGCCGCGAACACCGTGCGGATCGCGCGCCGCTGCGCCTTCGACCTCACGCAGGACCTCGGCTATTCGCTGCCGTCTCCGCCCGTGCCTGAGGGCAAGACGCCGCTCGCGCACCTGGAACGGCTCTGCCGCGAGCGGATCGGCCGGAAGTATCCGCAGCCCGCCCAGCGCCGCCTGGCCGAGGAGCGGCTGGCCGAGGAACTACGGTTGGTCGGGATGCACGACCTCGCCGGGTTCTTCCTCGTCTACCACGAGATCATGGAACTTGCGACGCAGGTGGCGGCGGAGGTGCGCGGTCCCAGCCGGGCACGCTCCGTGACGGAACTACCGCCCGGCCGTGGCCGCGGCTCCTCCGTCTCTTCGATCATCTGCTACCTGATCGGGCTCTCCCACATCGACCCGGTGAAGAACCACCTCTTTATCCGTCGCTTCCTGAATGAGGAGATGCACTCGCTTCCCGACATCGACCTCGACTTCCCGCGTGACATCCGGGCGGCGCTGATCAAGCGCGTTTACGAACGGTGGGGACGGGACCGCGCTGCCCTCGTCGCCATCTTCCCGACCTACCGCATCCGCAGCGCCGTGCGCGACGTGGGCAAGGCGCTCGGGCTCCCCGAGGTGGAGGTGGACCGGCTCGCCAAACGGGCCCACCCGTACGACCGCGCCTCGCAGGCGGGCGAGGAGATCCGCCGCCAGCACGGCGAAGGCGCGCAGGACCTCGGCTGGCGGCATCTCGAAGAGATGTCGAGGCAACTCGCCGGGTTCCCGCGCCATCTGTCGCAGCATGTCGGAGGGATGGTGATCTCCTCGCACCCGCTGATCGACTGCGTCCCGTGCCAGCCTGCCGCCTGGCCGAACCGCTACCTCTGTCACTGGGACAAGGACAGCGTCGACGACGCGCGGATGGTGAAGATCGACTTCCTCGGCCTCGGCATGCTGTCTGCGGTCGAGGAGTGCGTGGACCTGATCGAGCGCCACCGCGGCCACGTGGTCGACCTCTCCCGCATCCCGATGGACGAGGCCGAGGTGTACGACGGCATCTGCGAGGGCGACACGGTCGGGGTCTTCCAGATCGAGTCGCGTGCGCAGATCGCGATGCTGCCGCGCACCCAGCCGCGCAACCTCGACGACCTCGCGGTCCAGGTCTCGATCGTGCGGCCGGGGCCGATCGTGGGCGGCGCGGTGAACCCGTACGTCCGCCGGCGCGAGCGGCAACGCGAGGACCCCGCCTACCGCCCGGAGATGCCGCACCCGCTGGTCGCGGAGGTGCTGGAGGAGACGCTGGGCGTCGTCATCTTCCAAGAGCAGGTGCTCCAGGTCTGCGAACGGATGGGCGGCTTCACCCCCGGCGAGGCGGACGCCTTCCGCCGCGCAATGTCACGCCGCCGCTCCGAGGAGGCAATGGCTGCCTACCGCTCGCGCTTCCTCGACGGCGCGCGGGAGCGCCAGGTGCCGGACGCCGTAGCGGAGCGGATGTTCGAGGCGCTGATGGGGTTCGCGGAGTTCGGCTTCCCGAAGTCGCATGGCACAGCGTTTGCACTGCTCGCCTACCAGTCCACCTGGCTAAAGCGGCACTACGCCCCCGAGTTCATCACCGCGCTCTTCAACGCCCAGCCGATGGGCTTCTATCCGCCGCACGTCCTGACCAACGACGCGAAACGGCACGGCGTGGAGGTACGGCGCCCCGAGATCAACACGAGCGGCGCCGTCTGCACCGTCGAGCCGGACGCCGTGCGCGTCGGCCTCGGCTACGTGAAGGGCGTGGGCGAGGCAGGCGCGACACGGATCGAGGCCGAACGGAAACGCGGCGGCGACTACTGTTCGCTCTTCGACTTCGTCCAGCGCACGGGGCTTTCGCAGGAGGTGACGACGAACCTGATCGAGGTGGGCGCGTTCGACGTCTTCGGGCTCAACCGCCGTGAACTGATCTGGCAGTTGGGACTCTTCGCGGGCGGCTTCCAGCAAGCGGTACTGCGCCGCCCGCGCGACCGCCAGTTACGGCTCGACCTCCCAACCGTGCAGGACGAGGTCGCACTCGTCGACTTCGACGCGTTCGAGCGGATGGCCTCCGACTACGCCGTGCTGCGGCTCTCGCCGGACAGCCATCCGATGCAGTTCCTGCGCCCGCGTCTCGGGGAAGGCGTGGCCTCCAGCCTCCACCTCCGCACGATGGGCGCCGGCACCCGTGTCGACGTCGCCGGGCTCGTCGTCTGCCGCCAGCAGCCGCTCACCGCGCGCGGGATCATCTTCCTGTTGCTGGAGGACGAGTTCGGTCTGGTGAACGTCCTCGTCAACCGTGACCTGGTGGCCAGCGAGCGCGACGTGATCCGCACCGCCCCGTTCGTACGGGTGCGCGGCCTGCTGGAGAAGCGTGCCGGCGAGCAGCGGACGCTTGTCGCGGAGGACGTAGCGCAGTTGTTCCCCCACGAGGTGCTGGCGATGCCGCGGGGAAAGGAATTCGCCTAGCGTGGCCGTCCGGGCTCGCGGCGTCGATGTCGGACGCACCGCCGCGCGGTCAGGCGCTTCGGTTCCAGGCCAGCGAGAGCGTCATCGCGGCGAGGGCCAGTAGTGCGCCTGCTGCGGCGAACCCGAAGCTGATTTCAACATGCCGCTTCTGGAGCACGAACTCCTTCGGGAGATCGCGGAAGACCCCGACGAGTTGTTCCGCGTCTTCCGCACGGTGATACGTGCCGCCGGTGAGGTCTGCGATTGACTGCAACGTCCTCTCGTCGATCCGGAGGATCGACCGCGGCGGACCGTCGGCGCCGTTGCGTCCGCTGCCCGGGCCTCCGAACTGGCCTCCGAAGGCGTCGCTCCCCAACTGCGCGCGCGAGCAGGAGAGCGGCGCGGGCGTGGTGGTGCCGAATCCGACCGAGTAGACACGGAGGTGCCGGTCGGCCGCCTCCTGCGCGGCCCTGAGCGGCGCGACGCCCTGCGTCGTCGCACCGTCAGTGAGCAGCACGACAATGTCCGGCTCGTAGGCACCCTGGGGCAACGCAGGGAGAGACGCCAGACCGAGGTCGTCGATGCGCGGCACATTCGGGTTGACGCTCGCAATCGCGTCGACGGAGCGCAGTAGCGCCGTGCCGATGGCGGTGCCCCGTCCGGCCTTGAGGCCGTCGATCGCCTCGATAAGCGCCTGACGGTCGGTCGTGGGCGGGACGAGGAGTTGCGCGCCACCCGAGAACGCGACGATGCCGATACGCGTCCCCTGCGGCTGGTCCGCGACGAACGTACGGGCCACCTCCTGCGCCACAGCCAGGCGGTTCGGGGCGACGTCGGTCGAGCACATGGAGCGCGACACGTCGAGCGCAAGGATGATCGTGGTGCGGCTGGTCGGCACCATGACCACCGCCTGCGGGCGTGCCGCGGCCACACCGAGGCTCAACAACGAGAGCAGGAGGAGCGCGAACGGCACCCATCTCCGCCAGCGGGTGCGTTTCGGCAGCGCCTCCCGCACCAGCAGGAGGCTCGCGTAGCGCACCGCAAAGCGGCGGCGACGACGGAGCATCAGGAGGTAGAACGCCACCAGCAGGGGCGCCAGCAGGGCCAGTGACAGCGCGTATGGCCACTCGAAGGTCATGCCTATGGCACCCTCCCGAACCACTGGACCGTCAACATCGAACCCACGACCAGCAACAGCATGGCAACCCCCGCGAACACCGAGGTGACTTCGGTGGCCTCTCCACTCGTCGTGAGCTTGAGGTCGATCCTCTTGTAGGTGTCCACGAGCTGTTCTTCGTCCTCGGCACGGAGATAGACGCCGTCGGTCGCGTCCGCGATCTCCTTCAGAAGCGGCTCGTTCAATGCCGTCGCGATCTGATAGCCGTCCACCGTCAGGATCGCGCCCTCCGGCCGTCCGAGGCCGATCGGGAACACGCGGACGCCGGCATTGGCTGCGACCTCCGCCACGTCGAGCGGGTTGACCCGCGACGTGTGCTCGCCGTCGGACAGCATGACGATCACGGCAGAACCGAAATATCCGATGTCGAGCGAGAGCAGGTCTTCCTCGGATACGCCTTCGGGGATCGTGAGCGCCTTCCCCGCGATCGCGCCGAGCGACGCGAACATCCCCTCACTCAGCGAGGTCCCGCCCTGGACGGAGAGCCGGTCGATCGCGGTCAGGACGTCTTGCTGCACGTCGGTCGGTTGGAGCATGACGAACGCGTTGTCGCTGAAGGCGACAACGCCGATCTTCACCGTGGACGGCTGCTTGCGGACAAACGCGGTCGCCGCCTGCTTCGCGGCCTCCATCCGTGACGGCTTGAGATCGTCCGCCTTCATGCTCGTCGAGACATCGAACGCGAGGATGACCGTGCCCTCGAGGTGGGGGATTGCCATGACGACGTTCGGACGCGCCAGCGACAGGAGGAGGAGTGCGATCGCGACGGCGAAGATGAGCGGCGGCACATGGCGACGGGACAGGAGGCGCCCCCGTGACCTCCCCTCGGTCACCTGCAACCCGAACTGTGCCGCGGCCGCGCTCCGGCGCCGGACGAGGTGCAGGTATGCCGTCACCAGGAGCGGCACGATCAACAGCGAAAGCAACATCGGAGGCCAGGCGAAGGAGATCAACGGACTCTCCGCTTTCGTTGACCCGCCATCCGGACGAGTGCGGAGACCAGGTCGTCCTCGGTGGAGATGGCGAACGGGTCGACGCCTGCTCGCCGGAGGGTGGCGGCCAACCGCTCTTCGCGGGAGCGTGCCGCCTCCGCGAAGCGACGTCGCAAGACCGGGTCGCTTGAGTCCACAAGGACTTGCTCGCCGGTCTCAGAGTCCTCGAGCACCATGACACCAACGTCGGGGAACTCGACTTCGCGCGGGTCCCAGACCCGGATCGCGACCACGTCGTGGCGACGGCAGAGCAGTGACAGCGGACGTTCCCAGCCCGGTTCGCTCAGAAAGTCCGAGACGAGGAAGACCATCGACCGACGCTTGATCGTGTTGAGCCCGGTCTGGATCAGCCCGTTCAAGTCGGTCGCCGTACGAGTACGTGCCGGGGGATTGAGCAGTTCACGCACCAGCCGCAGCACGTGCCGGCGTCCACCGCCGGGCGGGACGGTCCGCTCGACGACGTTGTTGTAGAGGATCGCCCCAACGCGGTTGCCACGGCGGGTGAACAGATGCGAGAGCGTCGTCACCAGGTCGACGAGCACGTGGCCTTTCGTGTGCTCATCCCGGCCGAACGCCATCGATGGCGACCGGTCGAGCAGCATCCACGCGGTCAGTTCGCGGTCCTCGAGGTACTCCCGGACATAGAGCGTGTGCATGCGCGCGGTGACGTTCCAGTCGATGTACCGCGCGTCATCCTCAGCCTGATACTCACGCAGGTCGGCGAAGTCCACACCCGCCCCGTAGAAGAGCGTGCGGTAGTCGCCCTGGAGCAAGCCGTCCAGCCGCCGGACGACCTGCCAGTCCAGCCGTCGGAGGACCTGCTCCGGCGTCGGCTCAGCGGCCGCTGGGGACGACATGCGCTCCACGCCTGCTTTCGATCAGGGATGCCTCAGGCAGCGGAATGCCCGGCAAGAGCTGCTCGATCACGCCATCAGCGCTGACGTTGGAGGCGAGCGCCTCGTATGACAGCACGAGCCGGTGCCGGAGCACGTCGAACACGAGGTCGCGGACATCCTGTGGCAGCGCGTAGTCACGGCCGCGGATGAAGGCGAGGGCACGCCCTCCCAGGATCAGGTTGATCGACGCGCGCGGGCTGGCGCCGAACTCGATCAGGCGACGGAGGTCGCCCCGGCCTGCCGACTCCGGGTCACGCGTTGCCCGCGCCAGCCTGACCGCGTACTCCATCAATGCTGGGTCGACGTAGACAGCGTCTGCGGCCCGCTGGAACGCGAGCAACTGCTCGCCGTCGATGATCTGCTGCGTCGGCTCGAGCGAGCGTGTCATGCGCTCGACGATGACGAACTCCTCGGTCTGAGTGGGGTAGTCCACCAGGACCTTCAGCATGAAGCGGTCCTGCTGCGCCTCCGGGAGCGCGTACGTGCCCTCCGACTCGATCGGGTTCTGGGTCGCGAGGACGAGGAACGGGTTTGGCACGAGATGGGTCTCGCGGCCAATCGTTACGTGCCGTTCTTGCATCACTTCGAGCAGCGCGCTCTGCACCTTCGCCGGCGCGCGGTTGATCTCGTCCGCCAGCAGCAGGTTCGTGAACACCGGGCCCAGGGAGGTCTGGAACTCGCCCAGTTGCTGGTTGTAGATGCGGGTGCCCGTGAGGTCGGCGGGCACGAGGTCAGGTGTGAACTGCACCCGCCTGAAGTCGCCGCCGACCGCCGCGGCCAACGTCTTGATCGCCAGCGTTTTGGCCAGGCCCGGCACGCCTTCGACCAGCACGTGGCCACGGGCAAGCAGGGCGACCAGAAGGCGTTCGAGGAGCGCGTCCTGCCCCACGATGACCTTCTTCATCTCGTACAGCACCTGCTCCATCGGCCGGTAGCTGTTCGACGGCGGTGCCACAGTCATGACCTGCTCCTCTGATTCGTCATCGCTGCAGTCCGCCGGGGCCGCCTGTCCCGGCGAGCGGTACCGCGAACCCGATGCCGGTAAACGAGCGCTCGCTGGCGGCATTCGCGAGCGCGGTGACGATCCCGATGACCTGCCCGCGCCGGTTCAGGAGCGGACCGCCTGAGCTACCGGGGTTGACTGCGGCGTCGAACTGGATCAGGCCGGTCAGTTCGAGTGTGCCATGTCCGGGTGGGATCGTGCGGTTCAGGCCGGAGATCACCCCGGCACTGAGCGAGGCGGTGAGGCCAAGCGGGTTCCCGACCGCGTACGTCTCATCCCCCACCTGCATGCTCCCCGCGAGGACCGCGGGCACGATGAGTTCCGGCCCGGTGTCGGCGTGCAGGACGGCGAGGTCGTTCGGAAGGACATTGACGACTTCGGCCCTGGACTCGCTGCCGTCTGCGAACCTCACGGTGATAGTGCGTGCGCCGTCGATCACATGGTTCGCCGTGAGGATCATCCCGTCGGAGCGGACGATCACGCCGCTGCCGATCCCGGGACCGCGGTCGCCTTTCTCGTCGCCCTCCGTCTGGATGTAGACCAGCGATGGGAGGATAGTCTGGTACACCTCGGTCGAATTCGGCGGGGCTTCCGCGGCACGCGCGATCGACGTCGCGACGGCCTCGCGGACGTCAGCCCGGGTGATCGGTGCTGGCTCAGGACGGAATCCTGCAAAGAGGAGGAGACCGGCCAGCGAGCCAAGGAGGCCGAGGGCGAGTGGCGCAAGCCATTTCCAGCCGATCCGGCGGCGTGCACCACGCTCACCCGAATCGCTGCTGCGGCCTTGAGGAGTCACGGACGCGTGATGCGGCACGCTGCCGTGTCGCGTGGGCGATCGAGAGCTGCGTGATGCGGTAGAACACACGAAAACGCCGGTGACATTGAGTCTCCGCTGCCGTGGTGGGACGGCGATCATAGCGCACGGGAACAGCCGTCGTGTCCGCCTCGGGCCGGTGCCGTTTCAGCCGCGTCACCGACTAGAAACCGGTCTCACGAAACAGGCGATGCGGCGCTCAGCAGAGGTAGGTGGACGATCACGCGTGTGCCGCCGTCCCCCGGAAAGTCGGCATCAAGGCGCCCGCCGTGCAGATCGACCAGTTCGCGGGAGATGAAGAGGCCCAGCCCCATCCCGGCAGCGTGGTTCGGCGTCGGAGCCTGGTAGAAGCGATCGAAGATCCGGTCGCGATACTCGGGCAGGACACCGATCCCATGGTCCCGCACGGCGACGCGGGCCTCGACACCGTCGTCGGCCACATCCACCTCGATCGTCGCACCGCGAGGGCTGAACTTCACCGCGTTGTCGAGCAGATTGACCACGACCTGTTCGATGCGGACCGCATCGACCTCGGCGACGACAGGAGTGTCCGGCTCGCTCAGTACGAACTGAGACCCAGCGTTCAGGAGCTGCGTCGCCTCGAGCGCCGACCGCACGATCGCCCGCAAGTCGGCGGGCCGGCGGTCGAGCTTCAGGCGCCGCTCGACCAGGCGTGACCCGTCCAGCAGGTCGTTGATGAGACGCGCTGCTTTCGATGTCTGGTCGTCCATCAACGTGAAGAAGTGCTCGAGCTCCGCGTCATCGTCCAGCTGCCCCGCCCGCAGACGGCGGAGGGCAAGCTGGCTCGCTGCCTTCAGGGCCGTGACCGGCGTCCGCAACTCGTGGTTGGCAATCGAGAGGAACTCGTCCCGCTCACGGACGGCAGCCTCGGCCTGCTCACGCGCGGACTGCTCTTCGAGGAGGCGCCGTCGGTCTCGCTCGGCGGCCTCACGGGCAGTCATGTCGCGGACCGCGCAAATAATGTGGACATCTTGACCGGAGCGGACCGGGCTAAGACTGATGTCGGCAGGGAACTCCGAGCCGTCTTTCCGCCGCCCGACGAGCGCCATCGCTCCGAGGGGTCGCCGGACGGGATGTTCCCGGAATTTTGCGCGGAGCATCCCATGACGTGACCGCGCGTGTGTCGGGACAAGGGAGTCGACCGGCGCGCCGATGAGCTCGGACGGCCCGAAGCCGAAGAGTTCATGCGCGTGCGCGTTGGCTGCCAGGATGGTGCCTCCGTCGTCGACCACGATCATCGCGTCCGGGACGACCTCGATGATCGTGCCCAGCCACTCCCCGGTCGCCCCCGCGGGCAGGTCGACGGCCGCGAAGACAGCCTCGCCGTCCCGATGTCCGGCGGGCTCCGAGGCACCTTCGGTCGAATGCGGCATGACTCGTTCCGTCCGGTCGTGTCAGCGCGAGAGCGCAATAGCACGTTTCCCTCGCGCGAATCAACAACGGTCTTGAGGAATCGTGCCTGAAGACCGCGGAATTTACCGGGTCTCCACTCGCGGCGCGACGTTTGCCTCGATCGGATAACTCGGCACGGGCATGGAACGTTGACCGGCGAGGCTACACTCCCACCGGCGACGAGCTGTGGGAGGCCATCATGACCGAGACGCACGGCTATGAATACGACGTCGTCACACGCATGACCAAGCGCGGCCTGACATTGGCGACGGCGGAGACGAGCGTGGGCGGTCTGATCGGCCACCTGATCACGAACGTGCCCGGAGCCTCCAAGGTATTCATCGGCGGCGTCACCGGCTACGCGAGGCGCCCCAAGGTCGAGGTGATGCACGCCGACGCCGAGACGCTGCGCACGCACGGGGCGGAGTCCGAAGAGGCGGTACGTGCGATGGCCCGCGGCGTCCGCGAGGTGATGCAGACCGACGTCGTCATCGCCGAGTCCGGGTATGCCAACCCCACCCCTACCGCCGACCGCCCGGGCGGCCTCTACTTCATCGGAATTCTCGCAGACGGCGAGGACCGCGTCGGGCGATACGTGTTCCCCGGGGACCGCGAGGCGACGAAGGCCGCCGCCGCGCAGGAGGCGCTCCGGCTCGTGCTCGCGTACCTCGACCGGCTGGACCGCGAGGGTGTCCCGCCGGCCGCCGCGAAGGGTCACGCCTGAGGCGCGGCGCGACTGCCTGAAGGATCCTGCGGCGTCATCGCGTGCGGGTGTGACGAGTTTCGTCCTGTGCGAGCCGCCGTCTGTCGTGCGCTGGAGTCCGCCGCGAGTCGTGGCGCCGAAGAACCTCAAGTGCGAGCGATGACGAGGCGGCCGAAACGCAGCGGACGCCTTCTCAGATCCGATTCACTCCTTCAGCCGGTTCGGTGGCGCGGCGGGAGACTGCTCCGGCTCATGCAGTGAGCCAAACGCCCGCTGGACGACTTCGGGGAGCGCGGGATGTGCGTAGATGGCGCCGGTGATCGCCTCGACTTTCGCGCGCATCCGCATCGCGAGCGCTGCCTCCTGGATCAGGACGGTGGCGTCCGTGCCGACGATGTGACAGCCGAGGATTTCCCGGGTCTTCGCATCGGCCAGCGCCTTCACGAATCCGTCATGGTCCTCGACTGCCGCGCCAAAGGCCGTGTCGTCGTACCTGTACTCGCTCACCAGGTACGGCCGCCCTCGCTCGCGGGCGGCGCGCTCAGTCAAGCCGACGCTGGCCACCTGCGGTGACGAGAAGATCGCCTGGGGCATCGCGTTGTAATCGACCGCGATTTTTTCGTCGGGGTACAGGATGTTGTGCGCTGCATACGCCGCCTCGAGGTTGGCGCTGTGCTTCAGCAGGTACTTCCCGACGATGTCACCCAACGCCCACACTCCAGGCACGTTCGTCTCGAGGTATTCGTCCGTGCGCACGAAGCCTTGGGCGTCGAGGGCGACGCCGCCGCGGTCCGTTGCGAGCACGTCGGTATTGGGCACGCGGCCCAACGCCACCAGCAGCGCCTCCGCTGACAGGGTGTGATCGCCGTCGGGGCTGGAGACCTCGACCGCCACACTGTTCCCGTCGCGGCGGACGGAGCGCACGGCGCTATCGGTGAGCACGCGAACACGCCGCGAGTACACCTCAGTCAGCCGGTCTCCGACCGCGTCGTCCTCGCGGGACAGGAGGCGGTGGCCGCGCTGGACGACCGTGACTTCCGTGCCGAGCGTGCCGAAAAAATGCGCGAACTCGACCGCCGTTGCACCACCGCCCAGCACAACCATTGAGCGCGGCTGACGCTCCAGGCGCATGGCATCGTCCGAGGTGAGATAAGGCACCCCTGCCAAGCCCGGTATCTCCGGCACCTGGGGCCGGCTCCCGGCCGCGATGACGATGGTCTCGGCGTGGATGGTGGAATCGCCGACGGTGAGCACCTTCTTGTCGATGAACCGCGCGGCGTCCTTGAACACCGTGACATTTGGCGACTGACGGTTGCCCTGTTCGATCGCGCGGGCGTCGGTGTCCACGCTTTCGGAGACGCGCCGCACCATCGTCTCCCAGTCGATCCCACGGACTTGCACATCGATCCCAAAGTGGTGTGCACCGCGGATCTGCTCCATGAGGTCGGCGCTGTGGATCAGCATCTTGGACGGGATGCACCCGCGGTTGAGGCACGTGCCCCCGAAGGGTCCGACATCGATCACCGCGACGCGCCGCCCGTGATCGACGGCGGCCGACACCTCAAGTCCGGAACCTGAGCCCACAACGATTATGTCGAATTCTTGCAAGGCCCCTCCCAGACTGATGAATGGCGCCGGCACACGGATGCCCCGGTCAGATACCGGGGCATCCGTGCATGAGCCGCCTGCGGTTACTGCTCCCGGTGCTGCTCGCGGGTGTGCTTCTGCAACTCCTCCTGCGACGGGAACGTCCCTTCACATCTCTGGCACTTGTACTCGTCTGGCATTCAGATCTCCTTCCATGCCGTAACTCCCGGTTTCCAAGGGAGCCTCAGAACCCCAGTGTCTCCGGCACGGTTGCGCCGCGAACGTGATCCACGTCACCCCCCGGCAAGCTGCCACAAAGTCGCAACGGGCACCGTCCTCCTGGTCAGATGTCCGACCTCGGATCCTGGCCACTTCTGTGAGCTCGATCACGTAGTGTGAAAGCCGCGCCTGTAGGCTCAGCACCGGAGGATGGCTCAGTGCATGACCAGGTGAAGCGCGCGCACCTCCGCGAGTCCGAGATCTTCAAGGACCTCACCACGCAAGAACTCCGTGAGGTCGAGACGATGTCGGCGATGACGACGTGCCACCGCGGCCGGGTCTTCTTTGAGCCGGACCGTACTGGCGAAGTCCTCTTCATCCTAAGGTGGGGAGCGTCGCGCTCTACCGGATCACCGAGGACGGGCGGAAGCTTGTCACCGGTACCGTGCAGGCAGGGTCGATCTTCGGCGAGATGGCGATGCTGGGTCAGGCGATGGCTGATTCCTACGCCGAAGCGCTGGAGGACTGCACGCTCTGCGTCATGTCCCGCGAAGACGTCATCCGTCTCATCGGCCGCCATCCTTCGATCGCGGTGCGCATACTCGACCGCCTCGCAAGCCGGTTGCGGGAGGCGGAGGAACGCCTCGAAGACGTCGCCTACCGGCCGGTGCCTGCCCGCGTGGCGAATACCCTGCTGCGTCTCGAACAGCAGGGCGAGGTCCACCTATCACACCAGGACCTGGCCGAGATCGACGGTACACACCGCGAGACCGTCACCCGGACCCTGAACCAGTTCCGCGCCGACGGCCTCGTCGACCTCGACCGCATGGTCGTCCGCATTCGCGACCGGGCCGGACTCACCGCGATCGGCAACGAGACACGCGAGACCGCATAGCACTCGCACATGCGCGGGGCGCCGCGGCACGGCGAAGTCCGCGACCGGCTGTTCTCGATGACTGCGACTGACCTCCCCAGGCAGGTGGTGCCCCCCGAGGTGATCGGCGTCACGGATGAGCCCGGAGCAGACTCGTACGGTCGGATCACGCCCCCCTGAGGGCGCGAATGGTGAACGAGCGCTGGAAGGGGATGACCAGATGGCAGAACAGCATCGATGCGCGGCTTGCGCTGGTGTATTCGCGACGGCTGAGGCGCTGCAGGCTCATGCGAGCAGCGAGCATCCGAAGGTGCAACAGCTCTCTTGTGCCGCTTGCGGCGGCACCTTCGCCTCGCAAGAGGCGCTCCGTGCGCATGCGCGCGAATCGCACGTGGTGCGATCGTAGGGAGGCGGGATCAGGGGAGGGCGGTACGTCCGGTCTTCCCTGATCGCCCCCCTCTCACGGGCGTACCCCGAGCCAAACGGCTCCGAACATGCCGCCGCATGTGTGGCCCAAGCGCCAACTGACGTGAGCAGCGGCAGAAGCGAGCCGAGGTGCCCTCAGGCCAGCGCCGCCCGCTCGCGTCCCGCGCCGCGGAAACCGAAGGCGACGGAGATGGCGCGGGCAGCCTCCAGCAGGGGCGGAAGGGCGCTCTCCACAAAGCCCTCCGAGTAGTCGTCGCAGTGGCACGAGACGCCTACCGCGGCGACGAGACGCCCCGAGCCGTCGACCACCGGGGCGCCGACGCCACACACCTCATCTTGATGCTCACCGCAATTCGTCGCGTATCCCCGCCGCCGGATGCCCTCCAACTCGGTCCGAAGTCGGTCCGGGTCCGCGATTGTGGCGGTTGTGTAGCTCACCAGATCTGCCTGCAGCACTCGTTCGATCTCCACGGTCGGCTGGAAGGCAAGGGCGACTTTCCCGACCGCGCTGCAATAGGCGGGTGAGCGTGCGGCGACCGGCTGGGCGACGCAGTCCTCGCCGTGAAGGACGGCCCTCGCGATCGCTAAGACGTCTCCTTCGTCGTATACGGCCAACACCGTCAAGCGGTTGAGCCGTCTGGCCAGCCGCTGCAGCGACGGCATCGCTAGCTCGTACACACGGGTAGTCTGAGGCGCGCGCATCGCGAGTTCCCACAGCGCGGGGCCGAGCCTGTAGCGCGCGTTGTCGAGGTTCTGTGCGACATATGCATGCTCGCGGAGTTTCGCCAGCACGCGGTGAGCGCTCGTCCTCGGCATCAGAAGTTCACCACTGATCTCCTGGAGGGACATCTCTCCGCGGTCGGCAAGGAGTTCGACGACGGCCAGCGCCTTACCGACCGACTGGAGACTCTCGCGCATCTCGCTCAAACCTAACGTTACTCGCTCACTCGTTCGACATAGATTCGGGCCGTTCATCCCTCGCGAGATCGGCTTGGAACGCTGCGCTGACGCCTGACCCCACGCCATTGACAAGTTCCATCTCGATGCTAACTTACCGCCGAAATTCCACATTGTGAACTCCCCCGTCCGTGATGCGGAACGCGTTCACCAAAACCGAGAGGTGGAGACGGCCTGACCCAGACCAGGACAGGCCGCAAACGTATTCCCGAGGGGAAAACCGTGTCGGGGTCCCGACCAGAGTGAGGAGGTGTGGAGATGACGAGTCACCGGGAACGAGCATTCCGGCAGGAAGTCGGGCGCCGGCTGCGTACCCGACGTGAGTCTCTTGGCCTCACGCAGGAAGAGATCGCGTGGGAGGCGGGCGTGGCGCAAGGCTCCATCTCCCACTACGAACAAGGCAAGAGCGAGATACCGCTCGGCGTTTTGATCGAGATCTGCCGCAGGTTCGGAGTTTCGCCGCTCGAAATCGTCCCGTCGCTTGGCACCGCAGCACCGGAACCGGGGTTCACCGCACGCGCCTCGTAGCGACCGGGCAGCGACGGACTGGAGACCGCTCATGTATGACGACATTCTGTACGAAGAAGAGGGCCGGCTCGCGTACATCACGTTGAACCGCCCGGAGAAGCTCAACGCACTCTCGAACAACCTCCGCGGCGAGCTCATGCACGCGATGAAGCGTGCCGAGGGCAATGCCGAGATCGGGGTGATCATCCTTCGCGCGAACGGTCGGGCGTTCAGTTCGGGTTATGACTTGACGCCGACTCGCCTTGCGACGAGTGGGTCCGAGTTCGTCCATCCGCTGTCGCTGCTGCCTGACACAGGCTCGACACATCCGGGGCCCGGCCAGTGGGCGCGCCACGTGGTGATGACGAACTGGACCATCTGGGAACTCGCGAAGCCAGTGGTGGCCCAGATTCACGGCTACTGTCTCGCGGGCGGGACCGAGTTGGCCTCGATCTGCGACTTCCGGATTGTGGCCGAGGACGCGCAGGTCGGGTATCCGCCGGTCCGGGCGATGTCGACTATGGACATGCTGTGGACGCCTTGGCTCCTTCCGCCCGCGAAGGCGCGCGAGTTCGCGTACGTAGGGGACTCGATCTCGGGACGCGAGATGGAGCGACTGGGGTGGGCAAACTACGCCGTGCCAAAAGAGCAACTCGCGCAGTTCACCGTCGATTTCGCACGGCGCATGGCGCATATCGACAACGACATGCTGATGTATTCGAAGCGCGCCGTGAACCGGCAGTACGAGGCGATGGGGATCCGCGCGGGCCTGTGGTCCGGGACGGAGATACAGGCATTGAGTGCGGCCCGCCCGGCAGCCGCCGAATGGGGCCGCCACGTGCGCGAGGAGGGGCTCAAGGCAGCGCTCGAGTGGCGCGACGGCCCGTTCCGAGACTTTCGCGGCGCATACGCTAGCGCGCCTGCAGACCGCCCGCTCGCGAGCGGCGACAGCGCGCGATGACGCCAGTCAGACAACCGCGCCTGCTGAGGCGGCCCGTCGCTGCACCTTTGATTCGCCTCGCCCGCGAAGAGATCGCAGCGATCGCGGCTGGGATCCGGTCGAGCCCCTCTGTTCGAGGCACGGTCACGCCGCACGCGCACAGGCACGGCATATGGAGTGCAGCCTGGTACTCGGAACGGGCGTGGCATCAATCGCGTCGCGCCTACCACGCTCACGACATCAGTCGACCAATCGAACGACCCGCCGGGCACCGCGGCATCAAATCCCTGATTGTCATCATCTGAGCGGGAGCGCCATAGTGCCGCGCATTCGAGCCCAATTCGTCACATGGCGATGACATCGCCACCCGGGGGACGACGACCGCGGCTTCAAGGGGGACGATCCATGGACACGGCAAACTACTGGACCGCAAGGCGAGTCACGCGTCGGAGCGCCCTGACCGGCGCCGGTGTCGTCCTGGCCGGCCTCGGCGGCGCCGCCCTTGTGGGTTGCGGCTCGAACGACAAGGGTTCATCGGGTGGCGATGGAGGATCGGGCGGAGGGGGCGGCGGAGCGTCCGGCGGAGGCGGCGGTGCGCCCAGCCTGCCTCGCGCGCCCGGATTCCCGGGTGAGAAGTTCGGGCAGGTGCCGGTCAACAAGAAGGCGCGTGTCATGGGGGGCACGCTCAACATGCCCGGCTCGGACCGGGCCCTCGGCGGTCGCACCATGGACCCCGATGTCTCCGGGTTCTTCGCGCCGGCCGAATACGTGAACGACCGCCTGGTCTACCCCGCCGGATGGACGGAGGAACTGAAGTTCGACCTCCTCCAGTCATTTGAATGGAAGGGGACGACGGAGCTCGTCCTGAAGATCCGGCCGGGTGTGAAGACGCACAACCGTCCTCCGACAAACGGCCGCATCGTGGACGCCGAGGATGTGGCGTTCAGCATCAACCGGAAGGCCGGCGTCCTTGATCCGAAGGCCGCCCAGAAGTACCCGCGAAGGGCCTACTTCACCGGCCTCGAGCGGGCCGAAGCGGTCGACCCTGTGACGGTCCGAGTGAAGCTGAGCAGCCCGAACGCCTCGCTGATGAACGCCTTCGCGGACATCCGGCAGGGGATCCAACTCAAAGAGCTGGAAAAGTGGGACTTCAAGGACATGACGAAATTCCCGGGCTTCGGCCCGTGGATGATCGTCGAGGACATCGACTCGGTCCGCGCCACATTCGCGCCGCACCCGGACTACTACCGGAAGGACGAGGAGGGCGGCCGGCCTTCGTTCGAGAAAATGGTGCTTCAGGCCTACCCGGACCGCGCCGCGGCGCTCGCGGCATTCATCACCGGTGAGACCGACACCCTGCAGCAGGTGGCGCCCCAGGAGGACGCGCAGGTGACCGCCAGCGTCAAGGGCGCCCTCAGGTATCGCAGTCCCAGCGCGACGATTACGCATGTGAACATTAACCCCAACAAGATCACGGCGTTCCAGGACCAGCGCGTGCGCAAGGCATGGCTCTACGCGCGCGACTTCAAAGCGATCGGCGACCCGATCTCAGCACCCGGCTGGATGTACAGCGGGCCGTTCCACCCGATGCATGACCCCTCGCGGACGTCAGACGAGATCAAGAAGTTCCGCGGCTACAACCCGGACACCAAGGCAGCCGACATCGCGGAAGGGGTGAAGCTGCTTGACGCCGCGGGCTACCCACGGGGCAAGGGGATCGCGTTCAAGATCTGGAGCGGCGGCGCGACCGGACGCAACTTCGAATCCGGCGAGCGAGTCCGTGACCAGTTGATCAAGGCGTACCCCGAGATGAAGGTGACGCTGAATCCGGCCCCGGACACCGCGACGTTCAACGCCAAGTTGAACGACGGCGACTTCGAGTCGCTGGCGCACGACTTTGCTCAGGTCCCAGACGTCGCCCTGAACGGGATGACGTACTACCACTCCGCCGGCGGTCGCAACTACGCGAAGATCAAGGAGCCATGGATCGACGAGGCCATGGTCAAGATCTTGCAGGCCCTCGACCCCAAGGAGCGCAAGCAACTGGTCAGCGACTTCGAAGAGAAGTACATCGACTGGGGCCCGCCCATCCTGAACAACGCGGTCGTCATGACCGACCACGCGTTCCAGGCCAACATCGGCGGTGCAGACCTCATCGCCGGAACGTGGCAGTACTTCTACACGCTTGGTTACGGCGGGCTGCAGCGGTGGCTCTGGCGCACGAAGTGACGGACGGGACGCCCGCGGAGAGGCATGCCATGGCGTGAGGGGACACGAGTCGCCAGGTGTTGGACGATGGGCGACGGCTTGGCTCAGCGGAACGGTGGGGACAGGACCAGACCTCGTGATCAAGTACGCCGCAACGCGACTTCTGGGGATGGTGCCGACCGTCCTGATCCTGTTGTTCCTCGCCGTCGTCATGATCGACTTCATCCCGGGCGACATCGTCGATCTCATGATGGAGGGGAACCCGAGCCCAGAGCATCGGGCCGAGATCGAGACAGCGCTTGGACTGGACCGTTCGCTCGTCGTCCGCTACGTCGAATACGTGCGCGGCCTCTTGGTTGGGGACTTCGGCACTTCGCTCTGGAACAAGCAGCCCATCCTGCCGGAACTGCTCCGTCGCGTGCCTGTCACGATCGAGATCGCGATCCTCGCAACCGTGATCGGGACGGCGACGGGGGTATTGCTCGGCGTGCTGTCGGCGTTGCGTCAGGACGGACCGCTCGATTACGTGCTTCGGAGCATCTCGATCCTGGGCATCAGCTTCCCGAGTTTCGCGATTGCCACGCTCGTCGTGATCATGCCGGCGATCTGGTGGGGCGTCTCCCCGACGCTCAGATATGTTGGGTTCAGGGAGGACCCCCTGGGGCACCTCATGATCATCCTCGTGCCATCAATCGTGCTCTCGTTCAACCTCACAGCCTCCATCATGCGCCTGAGCCGGACGACCATGCTGGACGTGCTGCGCCAGGACTACATCCGTACGGCGAGGGCAAAAGGGCTCACGACCTCACAGGTGATGCTCCGCCATGCCTTGAAGAACGCGATGATCCCCGTGATCACACTGACCGGACTGCAGATCGCGTTCCTGATCGGCGGCTCCGTCATTGTGGAAAGCGTCTTCGTCATCCCGGGGCTGGGCCGCTACCTGCTGACTGCCGTGAACCAGCGAGATTACCCGGCCTTCCAGGCGATCGTGGTCCTGCTCGGCATCTTCGTGATGGGGGTGAACCTCTTGGTCGATCTCTCCTACGCCTGGTTCGACCCGCGCATCCGGATGAGCTAGCGCACGTCAATGGCGGAGACGCGAGGAGTTGACTAGATGGTTCTCGAGATCACAGCCCCGTCCGGCACGGACGATCGAGGAGCGGCCGTCGCGACGCGAGGGTGGCTCGGCCGGGCCGCGCATCTCGCGCACAAGAAACCGCTCGGTGCCTTCGGCGCCGTTGTGATGGTCCTCTTCATACTCGCGGCCGTGTTCGCGGACGCGGTCGCCCCCTATTCACCGCTCGAACACGGTGCGACGCGGCTGGCGGCGCCGTCGAGCGCGCACCTGGCTGGCACAGACCAGTATGGCCGGGATGTCCTGAGCCGCGTCGTCTTTGGCGCGCGCACCTCGCTGTATGTCGGTGTCGTCGCAACAATCCTGTCGATGGTGCCCGCGGTCCTGCTAGGCATGTCCTCTGCCTTCTTCGGAGGCTGGTACGACTACCTGATCCAGCGGTTCGTGGACACGATTCAGGCGCTCCCCGGCCTCGTCCTCCTCATCACGATCCTCGTGATCCTCGGGCCGGGGCTGTGGAACGTGATCATCGCGCTTTCGTTCAACCGCGCCATCGTGGGCAGTCGGGTCATGCGAGGCGCGACGATGGCGATCAAGAGCGAGGTGTACATCGAGGCTGCGCATGCCACGGGGGCCACGAACCTGAGGCTGATCCTGCGTCACCTGCTTCCGAACATCGCCCCGACGATCATCGTGGTGTACTCGCTCGGCTTCGGCACCGTGATCCTGTCCGAAGCCTCACTGAGTTTCCTCGGGTACGGCATCCCGCCCCCCACGCCCTCCTGGGGCGGCATGCTCGCGGCAGACGGCCGGTCGTACATGTTTGGCGCGCCCTGGATGCTCTGGGCACCGACGCTTGCGCTCGCGATCGTGATCTTCGCCGTCAACATGTTCGGGGACGCCATCCGCGACCTGCTGGACCCGCGCATGAGGGGCGCTGGGTAGGATGCGATCCCCCGCGATGCCGGAATGCGTGACGGCGCCGGCGTCGCGGGCCGTGCCGTCCGGGCCTGGCGCAGGCGCGGACAGCACGAGGTAAGGGGGTCCGATGGCCGGTGCGCTGACCGGATTCACGGTCGTCGACTGCAGCGAGGGCGTGGCGGGTGGATACGCTGGGCGTCTGCTCGCCGACCTCGGCGCGCGCGTCGTGAAGGTGGAGCCGCCCGGCGGTGAACGGCTGCGCTGGCTTGGCCCGTTTCGGGGGGACAAGCCAGACCGCGAGCAGGGCGGCCTGCACCTGGCGCTAAACGCCGGCAAGGAAAGCGTCGTCGTCGACCTGGACACGCCGGAGGGCCAGCAACGGTTCCGCACGTTGGCAGACGGAGCCGACCTCGTCCTCGAGAGCGCGGGGCCGGGCGTGATGGCGTCGCGCGGTCTCGGCTATGAAGCGCTCAGCGACGGGCATGCCGCCCTCGTGTATGCCTCTCACTCTCCGTTCGGCTCGGACGGGCCCTACGCGAAACGGGCGACGAGCGAAATCGTCGACTATGCCATGGGCGGCTACATGTACTTCAGCGGGCATCCGGAACGCGCGCCGCTGCTGGTACCCGGGCATCAGGGCGAACTCCACGCGGGCATGCAACTCGCGTGCGGCGCGGTGATCGCGCTGTGGCACGCGCTGCGAAGCGGTGCAGGGCAACACGTCGACGTCTCCACGTTCGAGTCGATGCTCAACGCGCACTCCTGGTTGACCACGCAGTGGACTCATGAAGGGGAGATCGCCGGGCGCACGGAGTCCGTAATCATCCCGTGCGCGGACGGCGCGATCTTCTGGATGGGCGGTGCCGCCAGCACCGACGTCTTCTTGTTGATGGATCGTCCCGACCTCATCGCGGACCCACGCTGGAGCACGGTGGCCGGCTGGCGCGAGGCGGCGCCCGAGGTACGCGCGATGCTGGCGTCCTGGGCGAGCGACAAGTCGAAGCATGAGATCTATCACCTGGCGCAGCAGCTACGTGTCCCGCTCACCCCGGTCAATACGGTCGAGGACCTCGCCTGTTCCGAGCAGTTCAACGTGCGGGGCTGGTGGCGGCGAGTCGATCACCCCGCCGCCGGTCAGGTCGAATTGCCGGGGCCACCGTGGCTATTTTCGGAGACTCCTGCGCGTGTCTCATCCGCCCCGCTGCTCGATTCCAGCGCGGGGATCTCGCTCCCCCAGCGGGCAGCGGCGGAAGGGACGCCGGGGCGAGCGGCGCGCGCCCAGCCGTTTGAGGGCCTGCGCGTCCTTGAAGTGACGGCTAACTGGGCAGGACCGCTCGCCGGTCGCCACTTTGGCGACATGGGTGCCGACGTCATCAAGTTCGAGGTCGGGCGGCGGCCGGCGACCCGCGGCGGACACCCTGCCGGGCGTGAAGCCTGGACCACTCCGTACAACCGCTCCGGCTACTTCAATCTCTTCAACCGCAACAAGCGCGACCTGGTGATGGACCTCTCCACGCCGCAGGGTCGGGAACTGTTCCTGCGGCTCGTCGAGGATGCCGACGTCGTCGTCGAAAACAACAGCGCGCGCGTCTTCCCGCAGTTCGGGCTCGACTACGCCACGCTTGCCGCGCGAAACCCACGCATCGTCATGTGCTCGATGTCAGGGTTCGGCGCCTTTGGGCCGGAGCAACACTACGTCGCCTACGGAGCCAACATCGAGGCGTCCGGCGGGCTGGTGGCCGTCACGGGCTACGGCGACGGGGTGCTCTACCACACTGGCTCGTTCTACGCCGACCCGATCACGGGAACGCAGGGCGCGCTCGGAATCGTGGCGGCGCTGATCGCGCGCGAACGCAGCGGCCACGGCCAGTACATCGACATGGCACTGCAGGAGTCAGGCGCAGCCTTCCAGGTCGAGGCGATCATGGACTATCGCCTCAACGGCCGCGTGGCGGGGCCGATGAACAACCGCTCCCGCCGGATCGCTCCGCAAGGCGCGTACCGTTGCGCGGGCAGCGACGGCTGGGTCGCCATCGGCGTGGAGACCGACGACCAGTGGGCGGCGCTCGTGTCTGTGATCGGACGTCCAGAACTCGCGGAGACGTTTCCGGACGTCACGGCACGGCTCGCAGCGCAGGACCAGATCGATGAAGCCATCGGCGCCTGGTCCTTGCAGTTCGACCACAACCGGGCCACCGCGCTCCTCCAGAGTGCTGGAGTGCCATCCGGACCGGTGCTGGCCAACTGGGAGATCGTGAGCGACCCGCATCTGTACCGCAGGGGCTACTTCGTCGACGTCGTCCATCCCGAGGTGGGGCACCACCGGTGGGACGGCTATCCGTGGCAATTGTCGCGGACGCCCGGCCAGGTGCGACGGCCGGCGCCGCTTTTCGGCGAGCACAACGACGACGTCCTGCAAAACACACTTCGGCTGTCCCACGAAGAGATCGCAGCGCTCCGAAGCGATGGGGTCGTAGCTGACGCACCGCTCTAGGTGCCGACGGGCCGGGATGAGGTAGCCGCCAGCGGGGCGCTGGGTGGAGGAGACAACGATGGACTGGGCAGACACCGCGGACCAGGCGGCTTTCCGAGACGAGGTGCGTGCGCTCATCGGGGAGCGGCTCCCCGAACGCTACCGCGGCCACCGCGAGGACGCGCACTGGCAGCGGGACCGCCGCTCAGATGATCCCGCGGAGCGCGATGCGGCGATGTCATGGACCCGCGCACTCGCGGCTCGAGGCTGGGTCGCCCCCCACTGGCCCAAGGAATACGGCGGCGCGGGGATGACGCCGATGGAGCAGTTCATCTTCAACGAGGAGATGGCGAAGGCGGGCGCGCCGCTGGCCGCCAGCCTCCACGGCGTCGCCATGCTCGGGCCCACGCTCATCATCCACGGCACGCCCGAGCAACGACAGGAGCATCTCCCGAAGATCCTCAGTGCCGAGGTGGTGTGGGCGCAGGGGTACTCCGAGCCGGGCGCGGGTTCGGACCTCGCTTCCCTACAGACGCGGGCTGTCCGCGACGGGGACGAGTACGTGTTGAACGGGCAGAAGATCTGGACCTCGGGCGCGAATACGGCAGACTGGCTCTTCACGATCGTCCGGACCAACCCGGACGCGCCCAAGCATCGCGGGATCTCGTTCCTGATGGCGGACTTGAAGACCCCGGGGATATCGGTGCGCCCCATCATCAACATGGCATGGGGAGACGACCTGAACGAGACCTTCTTCGAGGATGCACGGGTGCCTGTCCGGAACCTCGTCGGCGAGGAGGACCGCGGCTGGTATGTCGGGATGACCCTTCTGGACTTCGA
This sequence comes from Dehalococcoidia bacterium, assembly GCA_004297315.1. Taxonomy (GTDB): domain Bacteria; phylum Chloroflexota; class Dehalococcoidia; order UBA2979; family UBA2979; genus SURF-43. Next base: position 26,697 of record SCTU01000205.1, read on the forward strand.
GCGGTCGGGCATATCGAGCGCCGTCGGGACGCAACGCAGCATCCGCGCGCTCATCGACTACGCGGCCGGAGAGGGCCGGCACCAGTCACGCCTGTCCACGGTCACCTCACTCCGGGGCGAAATCGTTGACCGCATGATCGAGTGCGAGGTCTCCTATCAGTTCTCGCTGAGGATTGTTTCGATGCAAAACGCGGGACTCGTGCCGAACTACGAAGCCTCGTGCGCGAAGCTGTTCAACTCAGAACTCGGACAGCGCATCGCGCGCACCGGCACCAAGGTCTTCGGCCTGTACAGCAACCTGTGGGCCGGTGACGACGTCAGGAGCCCGATGCGAGGCGCGCACACGCACGCTTATGTCTCGTCGATCCCATCGACGCTGGCAGGAGGATCGAGCGAGATCCAGCGAAACATCATCGCGACTCGGGGGCTTGGACTGCCTCGGGGCTAGCGCGAAGCCGCGCCACCCTGACGACGCCCGGCAGCCAGCGCGGCGCCAGCTCTCAACACCGAATGCGGCGCGAACCGCGCTCCTCGTGCGTGTTCGTCAGGCGGGGCGGCGACGTTCCTCTGTCGCCTGCTCCAGGAACTCATTCCGGCAGCCGCGTGAGCAGAAGAAGTAGGTGAGCCCATCGCGTTCGCCGTTCACGGCGCGCTCCTGCTCGACGGACATTCCGCACACGGGGTCGGTGGCCATCGTGATCAGGTCCTTGAATTCGCCGTCCTCGAGCCACAGCACGCGGTCGGCGATGTCTTTGATGCGCTGGTCGTGCGACACGATCACGATGCTGCGGCCCTGCTCCTTCGCGATGCGGCGCAGCAGGCGCATGATCTCGTGCCCGATCTTCGAGTCGAGGTTCGCCGTCGGCTCGTCGGCGAGGATAAGCGCGGGGTCGTTGGCGAGCGCGCGCGCGATCGCCACGCGCTGCTTCTCCCCGCCGGACAGTTTCTCGGGCAGGAAGTCGAGGCGGTTGCCAAGGCCAAGGTCGGTCAGCGCGACCGTCGCGCGCTCGCGCGCTTCGTCTCGTTTCGCCCCCGCCAATTCTGCGACGAGCGCGACGTTCTCCAGCGCCGATAGCGCCGACAGCAGGTTGAAGTCCTGGAAGATAAAGCCAAAGCGGGTACGGCGGATCGCCGGGAGTTGACGTTCGTCCAGCGCGGTGAGTTCGAGGCCGTCCAGTTCGATCTTGCCTTCGGTCGGCCGCAACAGCGCGCCGAGCATCGATAACAGCGTGGTCTTCCCGGACCCCGACGGCCCCATGATCAGCACCACTTCGCCCTCCGCGACGTCAAGCGAGACGTCGCGTACCGCCACGACTTCCGTGGGGCCGGAGCCAAAGCGCTTGCTCACGTGCGAGACTCGCAGGGTGGACGTCATCCGGCGCCTCCTTTGAATACGACCGCAGGGTCGAGGCTCGCGATCTGCCGGATCGGAAGCGCCGCGGAGAGCGCCGCAATCACCAGGGACACTCCAACGGCCTTGAACATTGACGGAGCGCTGATGGCGAGCGAGATATTCGGCAAGGCGATGGGCACCACCACCGTCAGCAACAGCGTAAGCACGAGCCCCAGCAGGAAACCGGTGACCACGATCGACAGGGCCTGGGCAACTACCGCGACGTACAGATGGACGTTCCCGGCACCGATGGCCTTCAGCATGCCGTGCTCCGCCCGGCGCGAGAACGTGGCGATGTAGACCGTGAGCGCCATCACGGCGAGGCCGATCATGAAGCCCACCAGGTTCATGATCGAGCTCACGTCCGTCATCATGTCGTTGACCAGCGCCCGCTCTGCGCGGGCGAAAGCATCGCGTGTCTGCGCGGTGGTGCCGGGAGTACTTGCCTCCAGGCGGGCCGCGACCGCCTCAGGAGCGGCGCCAGGGGTGACCTTGACCAGCACATAGCTCACCACGGGCGGCCCACCTCGCAACTGGGCGAAGTCCTCGAACGAGACGAATGCGATCGAGTTCGTGAAGTTCGCGGTGCCGCCCGCAAGGCCGCTGATTATGAACTCGTGGCCAAGGACCTTCACCCGGTCACCAATCCCCACGCCCGCATCCTCCGCCACCACGCGGTCGATGATCGCCTCGCCCCGACCGGGGATGGACTTGCCGGCTGCGATGCGCCAGGGCCCGCCCATCGTCGCGTCGGCGGGCAGTCCGATGATGTAGGCGGCGTGCCGCCCCTCGCCGACCTCGACCATGTTGGAGAGGTAGAGGATCGGTGTGACCGAGTCGACGTCCGGCAGCCCGCGCAACTCCTCCACGACGGCCGCGGGAAGCGTGGACGTCGCCATGTGCATGTTCCGCACGCCTGCTTGCGACACGAAGACATCCGCGCCCGACTCCCGCATATACGCGGTGAGACGGCGCTGCGCGCCCTCGACGATCGCGTCAAAGGAGAAGATCAAGGTGAACGCGAGAGCGACACCGCCGAGCGAAACGGCGAGACGCGCCTTGTTCTGGAGTAGATTGCGGAGCGCGTATCGGAGCATCGCGTCAGCCTCGGAAGACGTCGGCGGGTGCCAGCCGCGCGATGAGCCACGCTGGCGCGATTGACGCGAGCACTGCGATCAGAAGGCCGCTCCCGAGACTGGCCGCCACCGTGGTCGCCTCGACGACTACGAGGAATTGCGGCCGAAGCGCCATGATCAACTGCCCCGCCCCGGCGGCAAGCAAGACGCCAAGTGCGGCCCCGACCAGGGTTGTGACCAGTGCCTGCGTCGCGACGAGCAGGTAGAGCGTCCTGTTCTCCGCGCCGATCGCCTTGAGCACGCCGTACTCGCGTCGCCGCTCCACTGCCGCCGTGTAGATCACCAGGCCGACGACCAGCGTGCCGACGAAGAAGGCAATCGTGACCATCAACAGGATCGGGGCGTTGAAGAGCTTCCCCATGAGCGCCTCGTCGTTGGCGATCATCTGCCTCTTCGACAACGAGTTCGTCCCGGGCACGTCGCGCAGCCGCCCGAGGAGCGCCACGTCCGATGACCCTCGAGCGGGCTCAACGAACAGGAAGCTGGCTGTACCGGGAGACACCGACAAGAGGCCTTCGAGGGCGCCCTTCCGGACGAAGAGGTAGTCGACCACGAAGCTGCTGGTCCCGCGCGAGAGCCCGACGAGTGTGAACGTGCGTCCAAGGAGTGAGAAGCGGTCTCCGACGTGCATGCCGTGACGGCTGGCAAGGACCCGGTCAAAGACGGCTTCATCGTCCGCAGCCGGGACGCGCCCTTCGCTCAGAAACCACGGTCCGCCGCCGCGCTCTGTCTCATAGCCGATGAGGTACACAGGCTGCTTACGGCCGTGGAGGTCGAGGATGGCAAACTGCGCGAGGACCGGCGTTACGCGGGCGACGCCATCGATGCGCTGGACAGCCTCATCCGTCCCTGCGGGCAACAGTGAGGTGGTCGCGAGCAGGTTGCCCACACCCTGCTGAGCCACAACGATCGAGCCGGGCATATGTTCCTGGTAAAGGCCCACCTGGCGGTACATCCCGCCTCGCAGCCCGCTGAGCAGCACCACGAGCGTCACGGCGAGCGCGACGCCTGCCACACTCAGCCCCAGGCGGGTCCGATTCCGGAGCAGGTTCCGGCTCGCCACGAACAACGTGCGACTCGTCATCCTCCTGATACTACAGCGTGAAGTAGGTCACCACGGAATCTGGGGCGTTCGCCCCATCTGACGATGTGGCACAGGTAGGCGAACGTCCTCCTCTTCAAAGGACTTAGGCCCACGCATCAGCCGGTGACAGTGTGCGACGATGTCATCTACTACGGTATGTCGTGGCCTTGCCTCGACACCCGCGCCCTGTGGGCGCGCGTTCTGGCTGAAAGAGGTGACCCATGGACACACGTGCCCGCGCGATCGTCGGCGTCCTCGGGGCGACGGTCATCGTCCTGGCCGTTGCGCTGGTCGTGGTGATCGCCCGCGACGATGACGGCAGCACCGCCATGCACGGAGGCACCACGACCCCCTCGATGGGCATGATGCGGGCCATGGGCAACATGGACTCTGACGCCATGCTCACCCACATGCGCGATGTGCTGGGCAATGACGGATACCAGCGCATGCTCAAGCACATGCAGGGACACCGCGCGGGCGGGCCGATGGCAGGCGATCCGGCCATCGACGGGATGATGCACCAGATGATGGACGGGATGATGCAGCAGATGCCGGACGACAGCGGCGGCATGATGCCGCGCGCCACTGGCACACCGACGGCGACACGCTAGCCTCGGCCGGCTGAGGCATGGAGACACCTCGAGTGGACGCGAGGACGACGGACGTCGAAGCCCCCCGGCAGATTTGCCCGGACAGCAGCCGTCGCAATCCTGCCTTTGAACGCGTCTCGGCCCGCTCCGTCGAAGCCTTCGTGACGGAACAGGGGTTGTTGGACCTCGGCGGCATCCGAGCAGCCTCACTGGACGCAGCGAGGAACTGACCGTCCGTACGGCTCAGCCGGCTGCGTGACCCTGCAGTCGTGGCCGGGTCAGGCCACTTTCTTCCGCTTCAGTAGTGCGGAATTCACGATGACCGACAGCGAACTAAGGGCCATCGCGGCCGCCGCGATGATGGGGTTGAGCAGGCCGATTGCCGCGACGGGGATCGCTGCGCTGTTGTAGGCGAGCGCCCAGAACAGGTTCTGTTTGATCTTGAGCATCGTCGCGCGAGAGAGGCGAATGCTCGTCACGACGTCACGCACATCGTCCTTGATCAGGATGATGCCGCCCGTCTCTTTGGCCACGTCCGACCCGGACCCGATGGCTATGCCGATGTCGGCGGTCGCGAGGGCGGGCGCGTCGTTCACGCCGTCCCCGACCATCGCGACGACCTCGCCCGTACGCTGCATCCCGCGGATGACCTCGGCCTTATCCGCCGGCAGGACCTCGGCGATGACACGCTCGATCCCGAGCTCCGCAGCGATCGCCTGCGCCGTCCGCGGGTTGTCGCCGCTGAGCATCACGATGCCGATCCGGTCCTGGCGCAGGGCGTCGATGGCTTCGCGCGCCTCGGGTTTGATCGTGTCGGCGACGGCGATGATACCCGCGAGTACGCCGTCGACCGCGAGTAGCATCGCAGTCTTGCCCTGCACCTCGAGGCCGGCCATGGTCTTCTCGGCCGCGGCGGGATCAATGCCCTCGCGGGTCAGCAGGCGCCGGTTCCCCATCAGGATCGCGTGGCCGTCGCCGCTCCCACGGATCCCGTGCCCCGCGATGGCCTCGAAGCCGGACACGGCGGGCACATCCAGCCCGCGGTGCGTCGCCGCCTGGACGATGGCGCGCGCGAGCGGATGCTCGGAGCCGGCCTCCACCGCAGCGGCGAAGCGGAGCAGGTCCTGCTCGGAGACGCCGGCCAGCGGCACGACGTCGGTCACGGCGGGTTCGCCTCGCGTCAAGGTGCCTGTCTTGTCGAATACCACCGTGGTGATCTTCTGCGCGCGCTCGAGGATTTCGGCGCCCCGGATCAGGATCCCGGCGTCGGCGGCCTTGCCGACGCCGACCATCAGAGCCGCTGGGGTGGCAATGCCGAGCGCGCAAGGACAGGCGATGATCAGGACGGCGACAAAGGCGAGCAGCCCCTTCGGGAACTCACCGGCGATCCACCACCCGCCGAACGCCAGCACAGCGATGCCCACGACGGCGGGGACGAAATACTGCACCACCTGGTCAGCGAGGCGCTGCACCTGTGCCGTGCTCGACTGCGCCTCTTCGACCAGGCGCACGATCTGCGCGAGCGCGGTGTCCGAGCCGATCCGCGTCGCCCGGACCCGCAGCATGCCGGTCTGGTTGAGCGTGCCGCCGATCACCGAGCCACCCTCGGCCTTTTCGACAGGCATCGACTCACCGGTCAGCATCGACTCGTCGACGGCCGAACGCCCCTCGACGACCGTGGCGTCGGTCGCGATCTTCTCGCCCGGCCGCACGACGAGGACTTCGTCGACCATGATCGACTCTGCCGGGATCTCTACCTCGGCCCCGTCGCGGACGACGTGTGCCGTCGCCGGCCGCAGGTCCATCAGCTTTCGGACGGCCGCCGAGGAGCGCGTCTTGATGACCTCCTCCATGTACTTGCCAAGTAGCACGAAGGCGATGATCACCGCCGAGACTTCAAAGTAGACGTCTCGTTCCTCGATGGACACCGGCAGCACGCGCGGGAAGAACACCACAAAGACGCTATAGACGTACGCCGTCGTCGTGCCGAGGGCGATGAGGAAGTCCATGTTGATGTTGCGGGTCCGGATCGCCGTCCAACTGCCCTTGTAGAAGGACCAGCCGCCAATGAACTGGACGGGCGTGACGAGGATGAACAGCCAGCGGCCCCACGTGAACCATGGCAACGCCGGGATCGGCGCCCAGGTCACAATGGTCGCGCCGGCCGCGAGCGCGATGAAGGCGCCGGCTCGGAGGATGGCGATGGCGACCACGCCGGTCAGCGCGATCGTGACGCGCCTCCGCATCGCCTTGATCTCAGTCTCGGGCGATTCGAAGGTGCGCAGACAGGTCGGGCTGCAGAAGTAGTAGGTGCGGCCGTTGCGCTCGGCGGTGAGCGCCGTCGACTTCTCGATCACCATGCCGCAGATCGGATCTTTCGCCATCCCGCTCGCGGCAGGCGGTGACTGCACCGGCGAGATGGTCATCGGTCACCCAGCCGCGAGGTGGCCCGAGGCGTGGTTGCGCGGGCGACCGGGCGGGGCGGCCGCATCGCGAGGGGCCTGGCACATCTGGTCATTTCTTGATGTACCGCCCCGGGTCCTGCTGGAACTGACGCGCACACGAGTCACTACAGAAGTAGTACGTCTTGCCTTGCCACTCAGTCGACGCCGCGGCCGACTTGGGCTCCACATTCATCCCGCAGACAGGATCACGCGCCACCGCTCACCGTCCCTTCCCGCGTTCGGGCTGCTCGCCGAGGTCTGCGACGATCTGCAGATAGCGCTCGCGGTCGAGGTCACCTCTCGCGTAAGCGCGGCGGGCGATCTCCAATGCGTCATGGTCGGGAGGGGGCGGTGGCGGCGCGTCGTGACGGCGCCCGAGTTGCGTGGCGATCCACCACCCACCGATCAACAGCGGCAGCCACATGACTGCCATCATGAAGGTCATCCAGAGCCACGCCCAGCCGCCGAAATCGCCATTCCAATACCACATGGCTGCGCTCCGATGTCTTGCTCCTACAGGCCATAGTAGTCGGCTCAACTGGCGCCCGGTCAGGGACGTTTGACCCACCAATCATGGGACATCCGGCTACCGGCGATCAGCTGGCATTGTGACGCCACGTCGCCCCGGTCGTGACGATCAGCGCCAGTACGGCCATTGCTGCCCAAGTCTCCGCCCCCGAAACCGCCAGGGCGAGCGCTGCGGCGGCGAGCAACGCGAGCACGAAGAGCATCTCGTGCCCCAGCCGCTTTACCTGTCCCGGCAGACGGGCCGCCGCCCATGGGACCCCCCAACCGTCGAGGCCGAACCGGCCCGCGTGATGGCCAAAGAACGCCAGCGCGAGGCCCAGGAGCAGCATCGGCGGGTTGGTGGACGTCGTCCCAGCCCAGACAAAGGCGAGGTTCATGGTCACGCCGGCGAGCGCGGAGAATCGCGTGAGCAGCCCCACAATCAGGGCGATCCCCACGAGAAGCTCGCCGTAGGTGACCAGCACCGCGAGCAACGTCGCGTTCGGAAGAAAGACCTCCTGGACGAGCGTGTGGTACCAGTGCGGGACCTCCGGATGCGGCCCCGCGGTCGACTTTGCGATCGCGCCCTGCAGGAATCCGCTGATCGCCTTGCCTCGCGGCTCCGCCGTCCAGCCGGGGTCGTCGAGCTTCTCCCACCCCGCGCGGACCCAGGACACTCCGAGCACGAGGCGAATGAACAGCCACGCCCCGGCCTCGAACCGCCACAGCGACGGCCGTGCGGGCGCCCCGACGCTCCCGGTAGGTGCCGGGTGAGGCCTCACGGTGCCACCGTGCCCGAGGCGCCCAGCCCTTCGTGCCCGGGATGGTCCGTCGAGTGCGCCTCGGGCTCCGCGAGCCGCTCGCGGATGGCCGGGCCAACCCAGACCGTCGAGACGGTGAACAAGATGGCGAACACGAGCACGGCAATGCCCGGTGCGACCCAGGTGCCGAAACGACGCCGAAGTCGCAGTAGCGACGGCACCATGAGGAGCAGCCCGATCGCACCAAACACCACGGTGCCGGTGAGCCCCGAGACCACGGCGGCACCAGCGATTGGGCCAACGTGGTGAAGGACGTGCGGGGCGATCCCGCTCGCTGCCCCGATGGCCCCCGCCAGTGCGACGCGGAGCCGGACTCCGGGGCCGCGTCGTGGGACCGTGTCCAGCGTGCGTGCGGTGATGCTCATGCGGAGCCTCGTCGACCGAACGAGCCGACCTCGATGGACCGGACCGCCTGATCCTACACGAACCACGACCGTCGGTAGTAGTTGTGCGACGATCGCGAAGCAGAAGTCAGAGAGGCCGCAACTAACCGAGATGGGGGCAGGCGACGCAGAAGATACCGGTCCAGATCAGCGCATGGGCGAGGAGGGGCAGTCCGAACAGCCCCGCGAATACCGGCGCCGCCTGCCGCTCGCTGACGAGAGGCGGGGTCTCAGGCTGCGCGAGCCATGCCAGCCGCTCAGCCGTGCCGACGCCGGACAACGCTGCCCCACCCGCCGCGACGCCTGCCGCGCCGACGATGGCCTCGAACAGGTCTTCGCGTCTGGCGCCCGCCGCGAGGGCCGCGCTGTCGGCGCGCCACTCCATCTCAATCCTCAGGCTGCTGAACAGGCGCCGCGCGCCGGGGAATGCGCCGACGGCGGCTTCCGCGAGGGAGACCAGCGCCAGCCAACGCACGTCATGGTGGGACATATGCGCCCGTTCGTGCAGCAGCGCAGCATGCAACGCCCCGGCATCGAGCGTTTGCTCGGCGCCAGCCGTTGCGTAGATCACGGGCTGCCGGAGGCCGGCCGTGAAGAGCGCCACCTGGGTGCCGGGCACACTGACGTAGCGGACACCTCCGGAACTCTGCGGCAGGCCCTGCCGTGTGAGTGCCGTGAGACAACGCTCGGCGACTATCCAGCGGACCGCCCCGCGCCCGAGGCCGATGAGGGGCAGAAGGGAGACCGCGCCCAGCACGGACAATGGGATGAGATCGAGGTGCGCTCCGAGATGTGGTGCGGCGCCAGAATGGGATGCGACCGCGGGGGCGAGCATGTGGGCAAAGGCGAGCGGGAACGCGACTCCGCCGAGGACCGCGACGGCCAGTGTCGCGCGCGCGCCGGTACTCACCGCCGCATCCTCAGTTTCGACCGAAGCGTGGCGACCATCTGCGGGTCGAGGCGGTTCGCCTCCGCGAGAAATGCTCCGACGCCGGCGGTGCCGAGGTCGACCAGGACGGCGGCGAGGGATTCGGCGCGACGTTCGGCGAACTCCTCGCGCGTCATCGCGGGAGCATAGAGGTGGCTCCGTCCGCCGGCACGCCGCACGACGAGCCGTTTTACCGTGAGCCGTTGAAGCACCGTCAAGATCGTGGTGTAGGAGAGGCCACGCGGCGTCCCCACGCGCTCGTAGGTCGCCGGGGTTGAGAGTTCACCCTCGTCCCAGAGTGCGTCCAGCACAGCGGCTTCCAGTTCGCCCAGTGGTTGAAGAGGGTTCCGCTTTCGTGCCATGACGACATCGTACCAGCAGCAACATGGCGATCGCCATCAACTACGACAGCACGTAGTATCATTGGGCGTGGCGGAAGCCCCGCCCCCACCGATGGAAGGATCGCCGAGTGCCGGCAGTCATATTGCGGCGCGTCTCCCTCGTCGCTTCGCTCGTGGCCGCCGCCCTGGTCGCCGCCTGCGCGGGCAGCGACCAGGGCGGCGGCGCAGGTTCGTCTGCTTCCAGCGCCAGTCTGGTCACGGTTGTGGCAACGGATCTCGCGTTTGAGCCTCGAGAGGTCCGCATCGCCGCTGACCAGCGCGTGAGCGTGCGGCTCAAGAACAAGGGGAAGGTTCTCCACGACTGGACCATCGAGCGCATCCCAGTGACCGGAGTCGAGATGCGAGCGTCCGATAACCATGCGATGGAGCCTGGCGGCGGCATGGTGTCCGGGAGCGCAGGCCCTGGTGAGCTGCACATCGCCGCCGAGGTGGGCCGAACGGCGCAGATCACCTTCACACCGAAACAGCCCGGCGAGTACGTCTTCTACTGCACGGTGGCCGGCCATCGGCAGGCAGGGATGCAAGGCAGGCTGGTCGTCGGATGAGGCGCTGGCGCAGCATGACTCGGTGGAGACTCCGCGTGGCGATCGCGCTCGCCGCGTCCGTTGCCGTCGCAGGCGCGTGCGGGGGAGGCTCAGAGCCTGCTCCCGCGTTCACGGGGACCGATGGCGCCGCACTCTACGCTCAGGCCTGCGCCTCGTGTCACGGTGCCGGCCTGCGAGGCACGAAGCAGGGCCCGCCCTTCCTGGACGCGATCTACCGTCCGGGGCATCACGCCGACGCGGCGTTCTTCCTTGCGGTGAAGGGCGGCGCACGCCAGCACCACTGGAACTTCGGAAACATGCCGCCGGTCCAGGGCCTCAGCGACCCACAGATCGAGGCCATCGTCGCCTTAGTCCGAGAACGACAGCACGCCGCCGGCATCGACTGACGGCCCATCAGGGTTGGTCACTGCACCGGTCGGCGCGACGCACATCGCAATCGCGCCCGGAAACGCAACCTC
>SCTU01000206.1 GCA_004297315.1 Dehalococcoidia bacterium
GCGACCTGCTCGGCGTTGATCTCATCGATGGAGCGGGGGGCTGCCGGCATTTTGCCTGCCTGGGTGTCGCGTACGCGCTGGGCCACGCGGTCAACGCCGTTCGCGCGGGCGGCGAGGTGGGACAGCGCATCCCGCACCCGCCAGGTGCCTTCGTTCAGCGGGGCGTTACCGTTCGCCATAATGAGCGGCTTCAACGCGTCGAGTCGCTCGTCCACCGACCGGATCGCGGCCACGATCTCGTCACGTGTCGCCATCGGAGCGCCCCTTCCCCGTACTACGGGAGAATCGGATGAGTGTACGGGGGCCGCACGCCCGTGAGGCTTACTCGCCCGTCACGGCCGGCAGCGGGGCCTCCGCGGTCAGGCTGTCCGACATCACGCCATCCTCGCCGGTGGTCGCGTAGGCCATGCGGTAGAGACGGGCGTAGATGCCGTCGCGCTCCAGCAACTGCTGGTGGGTCCCCATCTCGGCGATCTGCCCGCGTTCGAGCACGACGATGCGCGAGGCGTCGCGGATCGTGGAGAGCCGGTGCGCGATCACGAAGGAGGTCCGGCCGCGCAGCAGTTCCCGGAGCGCACGCTGGATGATCACCTCGGTCTGCGTGTCAACGTTTGCGGTTGCCTCGTCGAGGACGAGGATGTGCGGCCGCGCGAGGATGGCGCGCGCGAAGGAGATCAGCTGGCGCTGCCCGACCGAAAGGTTGTGCGCCCGTTCCGCGAGCACGGTGTCGTAGCCCTGCTCCAGGCGGCGGATGAAGTCGTGCGCACCGACGAGGCGGGCCGTCGCCTCGATCTCCTCGTCGGTCGCGTCCAGGCGTCCGTAGCGGATGTTCTCGCGCACGGTGCCGGAGAAGAGGAACGGCTCCTGGAGCACGACGCCCATCTGGCGGTGGAGGTTCGCGAGTTTGATGTCGCGCACGTCCACGCCGTCGATGCGGATGGCGCCCTCGGTCACGTCGTAGTAGCGGCCGATCAGGTTGATCATCGTGCTCTTGCCGGCACCCGTCTGGCCGACGAACGCGATCGTCTCCCCGGGGTCGACGTGGAGGCTCACGTCGTGCAGGACCGGTCGCCCTTCGAGGTACTGGAACGTCACGTGGTCGAAGTCGACCCGTCCCTGAATCTCGATCGTGCGGGCATCCGGCCGGTCGACTACCTCGGGCTTCGTGTCGAGGACTTCGACGATGCGCAGGCCACCGGCCATCGCGCGCTGGATCTGCGTGTACTGGAGGACGAGGTCGCGCACCGGGTCGAAGAAGCGCTGGATGTAGAGCACGAACGAGACCACGATGCCCGCCGTGACCGCACCCTCGGCGACGCGCACGCCACCGATCACCAGCACAAGTGCGGTGGACAGCGCCACGATGCCCTCGACCATCGGCAGCACGGCGGCGGAGAGCCGGCCGGCGTTGATGTTGGCGCGCAGGTTCTGGCGGTTGATCTGGTCGAACCGGCGGGCGTTCTCGTCCTCGCGCGAGAGCGACTGGATCACTCGCACGCCCGAGACGTTCTCGTTCAGCGTCGCGTTCACGGTCGAGATCGCCTGTCGCACCTCGACGAATGCGGTCCGCGCGCGCTTCTGCCACACGAGCATGATCGCGACGAGCAGGGGCACCGCGACGAAGGTGACCATCGCGAGTTGCAGGTCACGTTGGAGTAGCACGAAAACGACGACGCCGAGGACGAGGAGGTCCGAGAAGATCGTCAGCGCGCCGGACGTGAGCAACTCCTGCATCGATGTCACGTCGCTGGTGACACGCGACATGATGCGCCCGACCTCGTGCCGGTCGATGAACGAGAGGGAGAGCGAGTGGATATGTTCGAACATTTGCGTGCGCAGGCGGTAGAGCACGCGATGGCCGATGAAGCCGGTCTGCGTCAACTGGAGGTACTGGAACGCCCACGCGACCGCTACCAGGACGGCGAGTTGCAGGCCGATCCGCGCGACGCCGTCTACGTCACCGCCGATCGCCTTGTCGACGGCCAGGCCGATGAGCAGGGGTTGCAGCGTGGAGGTGACGGCGAAGCCCACGACGCCGAGCACCGCCAGCACGGCACGGAACTTGTACGGCTTCAGGTAAGGGAGGATCCGCGAGACGACCCGGCCGTCGTAGACCTTGCCCAGGTCGTCGTCGCTCCAGCCGTCGAGGCCGCGGCGGGCGTTGTTGTTCAGCGAGGTTGCGCTCTGGCTCCATCCCCCCGCCGCGCCACCGCCCCAGCCGCCGCCAGCCACCATGCTCGTGTCCCCTCGCGCCGAGACGCTACAGCCCGGCGACCGCGGTGACGTCCGCCCCGCGGAAGGCTTCTTCCTGGTCGCGCAGTTCGAGTTCGTAGATCTTCTGGTACAGCCCGCCGGCCTGGATCAGGGCGTCGTGCGTCCCGCGCTCCACGATCTCGCCTCGGTCCAGGACCAGGATCACGTCCGCGCTCTTCACGGTGCGGAGACGCTGGGCGATCACGAAGGTGGTGCGTCCCCGCATCAACTCCGCGAGGGCCTGCTGGATCAGGTACTCCGTCTCCATGTCCACGCTGGACGTGGAGTCGTCGAAGATGAGGATGGCGGGGTCCATCAGCAGCGTGCGGGCGATCGAGATGCGCTGCTTCTGGCCGCCCGAAAGCGTCACGCCGCGCTCGCCGACCCAGGTGTCGTAGCCGTCCGGCATCGTCAGGATGAAGTCGTGGATGCGCGCGGCCTTCGCCGCCTCTTCGACCTCCTCGTCGGTCGCGCCCTGGCGACCGTAGCGGATGTTCTCGCGGATCGTGTCGATGAACAGGAAGACGTCCTGCTGCACGATGCCGATGTTCCGGCGGAGCGAGGCGATCGTCGCATCCCGCACATCGATGCCGTCCACCCGCACCGCGCCCCCGGTCACGTCGTAGAAGCGCGGCATTAGGTTCACCAGGGTCGACTTGCCCGAGCCGGTCGGCCCGACGAGGGCGAACACCTGGCCAGGCTCGGCGACGAGGTCCACGTCGCGGATGATCGGGTGGGAGGCCTTGTAGCCGAAGGCGACGTGGTCGAATTCGACGCGTCCGCTCACGCGCGGCAGGACCATGGCGTCCGGCTTGTCCGTGACGGCGCTTTCGGCGTCGAGGATCTCGAAGATGCGCTCGCCGGCGCTCACGGTGCGGCTCAGGATGTTCGCGATCATGCCCAGCCCTCGGACGGGCTGCTGGAGAAGATAGAGGTAGCCAAGGAACGCCGTGAGCTGGCCGGTCGTGAGCATGCCGTGCGCGACCTGCTGGCCGCCGACCCAGATCGTCGCGACGAGCGCCGCAGCGTTCAGGCCCGTGAGCAGCGGCTGGTTGATCGCCTGGAGCCGGTTCGTCGCGTACGACTGCGTGAACTGGTTCTTCGCCTCCACGTCGAACTTCTGGCTTTCGAACTCCTCCCGGCTGAACGCCTT
>SCTU01000207.1 GCA_004297315.1 Dehalococcoidia bacterium
GTCGAGGCGCGCCTCTCGCGCGTGCCCCTGATCTTCCTCACCGCCGACCGGCCGCCCGAGGCGCGCGACATTGGCGCCGCGCAGACGGTCGACCAGGTCGGACTGTTTGGCTCGCACGTGAAGTGGGCTGTCGACATGCCGCCCGCCGATGAGGGCGCGGCGCGCGAACTCGAGCGGTACGCGCGCGTGACCGCCGCCCGTGCGGCGGCCGTCGCGCTGGAGGCGCCGCCTGGCCCGGTGCACCTGAACATGCCCTTCCGAGAGCCCCTCGTCGAGGCGGGCGCCGAGCCGCCCGTGATCCTCGACGGCCCGCTCATCGTCCACGCAGCAGCGGCCGCGCCTTCGCCCGAAGTCGTCGCGCATCTCGCAGAGGCCTGCGTGGGACGGCGGGGGCTGATCGTGTGCGGGCCCGAGTCGGCAGGTCTGCCGGCTGCCCAGATCGTGGGGCTCGCCAAGGCCCTTGGCTGGCCGGTCGTCGCCGACCCGCTCTCTGGCCTGCGCGCTGGGCCGCACGACCGGACAGACGTCATCGACTGCGCCGATGTCATCGTGCGCGTGCCGGAGGCGCTGCGCGCGCTGCCGGAGGTCGTGCTTCGATTCGGTGCCGCCCCCACCTCGAAGCCGTTCAACCAGTGGCTGGCGCGGCAGGCGGGCGTGCGCCGTATCCTCGTCGAGGAGGGCGGCGTCGCGACCGCCGGTTGGCGCGACCCCGACCTGCAGGGCGACGAAGTCGTCTCCGCCAACCCGCGAGCTCTGTGCGAGGTCCTCGCTGCCGCGTTGCCTTCGGAAAGTGCGCCCGGCGACTGGGCCGGCCTCTGGCGTGAGGCGAACGCAGCCGCGCGCGAGGCGATGCGCGAGGCGATCGCGGGCTTTGCCGACCCGTTCGAGGGGCAGGCCGTCCTCGACCTGCGCGCCGCGCTGCCCTCGGGGAGCACGCTCGTCGCGGGGAATTCGATGCCGGTGCGTGACATCGACTCTTTCTTCTTCAATACCGAACGTGATGTCCGGATCGTCGGCACACGGGGGGCGTCCGGCATCGACGGCGTCACGTCAACGGCGGTCGGGGCGGCTGCGGCTGGTGGCGGGCCCGTCGCGCTGCTGATCGGCGACCTCTCCTTCCTGCATGACGTGAACGGGCTCTGGCCGACGCACCGTTACGGCCTCGACCTCACCGTCGTGCTCGTGAACAACCAGGGTGGTGGGATCTTCTCGTTCCTGCCGCAGCGGCAAGCCATCCCCGACCGCTTCGAGGCGTGGTGGGGCACCCCGCACGGGGTCGACCTGCGGCACGCCGTTACGCTGCATCACGGACGTCATGCGGTCATCGACGCGGGCGACCAGCATGCGGCGATCGCCGAGGCGCTCGCACGCCCCGGCCTCGACGTCCTCGAGCTCCGCACGGAGCGCGACCGCAACGTCGCGCAACACAGCATCGTGTGGGCGCGCGCGGCCGAGGCCGTGCGCGACGCCCTCGCGGCGCACGCGTAGGGACGCTAGCGTGCCGCACGTCGATGTGGACGGCCTTGCGCTCAACGTTGACCGCTACGGCGTGGGCCCGCCGGTCGTGCTGCTCCACGGCTTCACCGGTTCGCGCACCAGCTGGTACGACGTGATTCGTGCCCTCGAAGGCGAGTTCACGACGCTGTCCGTCGACCTGGTGGGCCACGGATGGTCCGGCTCGCCGTCTTCCCTCGAGCGGTACGAAATGTCACGCGCCGTCGATGACCTCGTGGCGGTGGTGAAGAAGAGCGGGTTCGAGCGCGCGGCGTGGGTCGGCTACTCGCTCGGCGGGCGCACGGCACTACAACTCGCCGTCCAGCATCCCGAAGCGGTCTCAGCGCTCGTCCTCGAAGGAGCCTCGCCCGGCCTGGCCACCGCACAGGAACGCGCCGACCGCGTAGCGGCGGACGAGGCGCTGGCGCGCAAACTCGAAACCGAGGGCCTTGAGGCCTTTATCGACTACTGGCAGTCGATCCCGCTCTGGGACTCACAGAAGACGACGCTGAGCGAGCCGCAGCGCATGGCGCTCCGCCAGCAGCGGCTCGCCCAGCGCGCGACGGGGCTAGCAAACTCCCTGCGCGGGATGGGCACCGGGTCGCAAATGTGGGTGGGGGACCGACTCGGTGAGTTGAAGGTGCCCGTTCTCCTGACAGCCGGTAGGCTGGATACGAAGTTCAGCGCGATAGCCGAGGACATGGGGCGGGCAATCGCAGGCGCGCGCGTCGAGATCATCGAGGATGCCGGGCACTGCGCCCACCTCGAACAGCCGGCGGCGTTCAACGCGGTGCTGCTGGACTTCTTGCGAGGGATTCGCAGCCGGCTCTAGCCCTCGACGGCTGGAGCCGCGTCGGGGCGGCGGGGGGGCACCGTGAGCATCCAGTGGCAGTCCGTGAAGCAGTACACGGACATCCTGTACGAGAAGGCCGAGGGGATCGCGAAGATCACCATCAACCGGCCCGAGGTCCACAACTCCTTCCGCCCGGGCACCCTAAACGAACTGGCTGAGGCCTTCCGCGATGCGGCGTCCGACAACGCGATCGGCGTGGTGCTCTTCACGGGCGCTGGCGGGCGCGCCTTCTGCGCCGGCGGTGACCAGCGCATCCGCGGCCACGCCGGTTACGTAGGCGAAGACGGCAACCCGAGCCTGAATGTCCTGCCGCTCCAGCGCTTCATCCGCGAGATGCCGAAGCCGGTGATCGCCCTCGTCGCGGGTTACGCGATTGGCGGCGGCCACGTGCTGCACGTGATCTGCGACCTCACCATCGCCGCGGAGAACGCTCGCTTCGGGCAGACCGGGCCGCGCGTCGGCTCGTTCGATGCCGGCTACGGCACGTCGATGCTTGCCCGGCTCGTGGGGACGAAGAAGGCGCGAGAGATCTGGTACCTCTGCCGTCAGTACGACGCGCAGGAGGCGCTCCAGATGGGCCTGGTGAACAAGGTCGTGCCCCTCGACCAGCTCGAGGACGAGGGCGTCGAGTGGGCGCGCGAGATTCTCGCGAAGTCGTCCACGGCGATCCGCTTCCTGAAGAACGCCTTCCTCGCGGACACGGATGGGGCGACTGGCCTGCAGGTGCTCGCCGGCGACCTGACGATGCTCTATTACACGACGGACGAGGCTAAAGAGGGCCGCAACGCCTTCGTCGAGAAGCGCACACCCGACTTCACCAAGTTCACCCGCCTGCCGTTCCACGGCTAGCGCGCGAAGGACCGAAATGCCGTCAGCCGCCCGCCCGCTCCCGCGCCCCGGATCGTTCCGCGCCTGGATGCTCGCGATCCGCCCTCCGACCCTGACCGCCGCCGTAGTCCCGGTGCTGGTCGGTACCGGCGTGGCGATCCACGACGGCGTGCGCGCGCCGCTTGCGGCGTCGGCGGCGCTGATCGGTTCGCTCGCGCTCCAGGTCGGGGCGAACTTCGCGAACGACCTCTCGGACTTCCGCCGCGGCGCGGACAACGAGTCGCGCCTCGGCCCGCCGCGGGCGACGCAGCAGGGTCTCCTCACCCAGCGCGAGGTGGGGCAGGGGATTCTCGCCGCCTTCGCCGTGGCGACCCTTGCCGGGCTCTACCTCGTCACGGTCGGCGGCTGGCCGATCATCGCGATCGGGCTCGCGTCCATGCTCGCTGCGCTGACCTACACGGGCGGCCCGTGGCCCTTTGGCTATCGCGGGCTGGGCGAGTTGTTCGTGTTCGTCTTCTTCGGCGTCGTGGCGGTGGCGGGGACGTACTACGTGCAGGCCGGTGCGGTGACGGCGGACGTCCTCGCGGCGGCGCTGCCGGTCTCGCTCACCGTGACTGCGATCCTCGTCGTAAACAATGTGCGCGACATCGACACCGACCGGCTCGCGGGAAAGTACACGCTCGCGGTCTACCTCGGGCGGCGGTTGGCGCGGTTCGAGTTCGTACTCGTCGTGGTGATGGCGTACCTCTCGGCCGGCTCGCTGTGGCTGCTCGGCTCGTTCTCCGGCTGGGTGCTGCTCTCATGGGCCTCGGTGCCAGCGGCCGTGGTGCCAGTGGCCGCAGTCGTGGCGAGGACGGACGGGCCGAGCCTGAACAAGGCGCTGCGCTCAACGGCGCGCCTCCACCTGCTCTTCGGCATCCTGCTCGCGATCGGCGTCTCGTTCTAACGTCCGTCCCATGACGCCGCCGCTCCCGCAACCCGTCACCCTCCGCTGGCGGCCCTTCCGCCTGCCGCTGCGCGCGCGCTTCGAGGCTGCGCACGGCCAGACGTCGTTTCGCGAAGGCGTGCTGGTGGAGTTGCGTGACCGGAGCGGTCAGACAGGCGTGGGCGAGGCCTCGCCGTACCCCGGCCTGGGCGGCGGCACGGTCGATGATGTCCTTGCGCTACTCTCCGGCTACGGCCTCGCGGTTTGCGAGGCCGGTCGGCTCACCACCGGGCCGGGAGCCGTGGCGTTGCGTTGCGGCATCGATGCGGCGCTGCTCGACCTCGCGGGGCGCGCGACCGGCAAGCCGGTCGCGGCACTCCTCGCGGACGCGCCCGCGACCTCGGTCGAGGTGAACGCGGTGATCGGCGGGGGGACCCCCGAGGAGGTCGTGCGGTACGCGCTCGAAGCCGTCCGCGCGGGATACCGCGTGCTCAAGTTGAAGGTGGGCGTCGCGTCAATTGGGCAGGAGGCACGCACGATCGAGGCGGTGCGGGCCGCCTGCCCGGACGCTGCGATCCGGCTCGACGCCAACGGCGCGTGGGACGAGGTCTCGGCGCGCGCGGCGATAGAGGCGTTTGCGCCGTGCCGTATCGAGTCGCTCGAACAGCCGGTCCCTCCCGGTGATTTCGAGGCCCTCGCCCGCATCCACGCGACGTCGCCGATCCGCATCGCAGCCGACGAGTCGCTCTCCGACCACGCTGTGCGTGAGCGCGTCCTTGCCGAGCGTGCGGCGAGCGTCGTGGTGCTGAAGCCGATGACGCTCGGTGGCCTGCACGTCGCTTTCGATGTCGGCCGTCGCGCGATCGGCCGGGGGATGGCCGCGGTCGTCACGACGACGTTCGATTCCTCGGTGGGCACCGCGATGGCGCTCCACGTCGCCGCGGCGCTCGATGCCCTGACCCCAGGTGTCGAGGTCGCCCACGGGCTTTCGACCGGCGGGCACCTCGGCGCAGACGTGGTCGCGCGCACGCTCGTGCCGGCAGACGGCCGGCTCGCGCTGCCTTCGGCGCCCGGTCTTGGTATCGACGTCGACGGGGACGCCCTTGACGCGGTGGCGACGGCCCCTTGGTCCGAGTGGGTGGGTGCCTGATGCCCGGGGCGCCCCTCGATGTTGCGCTGCAGGACTGGGTCGCGCTGCGCGCGCGGACGCACCCTTCGCACGTCGCGCTTGAGTGCTCGGGCGAGGTGTGGGACTACGCCACGCTCGAGGCGCGCGTCGCCTCGGCGGCAGGCGCGCTGCGTGCTGAGGGGGTCGAGGCGGGGGAGTCGGTGGCGGTGCTCGCGAACAACGGGCTCCCGATCGCCCGCTTCGCGCACGCGATCCCGCGCGCGGGCGCCCTCTTCATGCCGCTCAACGCTCGCCTCTCCGCGGGCGAGGCCGGGTACCAACTGCGCGACAGCCGCACGCGGCTGCTGGTGCATGACGCGGGCCTCGCCGGGCTCGCGCGCGAGGCAGCCGCCGAGACAGGGGTGCGCACGCTCGCGATCGAGGACGCCCGCTGGGACGCCGGGCCACCGCTCGACGCGCTGGGGAGCATCGAGGCGAGCCGGCTGCACTCCGTGATCTACACGTCGGGCACGACGGGGCGTCCGAAAGGCGCGCTGCTCACGCACGGGAACTTCCACTGGAGCGCCGTGGCCAGCGCGCAAAACCTCGGGGTGGAGGCGGACGACCGCTGGCTGGCTTGCATGCCGCTCTTCCATGTCGGCGGGCTCTCGATCCTGCTGCGGTCGGCGATCTACGGCACGACGGCGGTGATCCATGAGCGGTTCGAGGAGACGCGCGTCGACCGCGCCCTGCGCGAGGAGCGCATCACCTTGCTGTCAGTGGTGGCCGCCATGCTCCAGCGCGTCTTCGCCGTTTCGCCGGAGGCGTACCCGTCCACACTGCGCGGCGTGCTCCTCGGCGGGGGCCCGGCGCCGCGCCCGCTGCTGGAGGAGGCGGCGCGGCGAGGCATGCCGGTACTCCAGACCTACGGGCTCACGGAGACGTGCTCGCAGGTCGCCACGCTTGGCCAGGCGGATGCGCTGCGGAAACTCGGTTCGGCCGGCCTGCCGCTCGCGGCCTCGACCGTCCGTATTGAGGTGGAGGGCCGCGAGGCGGAGCCGGGCGAGGTCGGTGAGATCGTGGTCGCGGGGCCGACGGTGTGCGCGGGCTACCTGCACCGGCCCGACGCGACCGAGGCTGCGATCCGGGACGGCTGGCTGC
>SCTU01000208.1 GCA_004297315.1 Dehalococcoidia bacterium
CTCTTCCGATCTGGTCGAACCCGCTCGTCGAGGTGCGCCTCTACGAGGAGGCCCTGCTACTGCCACACGTCCACGTCGCCCTCGATCCGGAGTTCGCGACGCGCCGCAAAGGCGACCCGCCGGGAGAGGCGATCGGCAGCGTGACGGGCGACGAGGTGAATGCGGTGCAGCAGTACCTGAGCGACCTCGTGAGCGCGCACCGGTTGCCGCCCAAGGCGCTGGTCGTCCACCAGTTCCGCCCGGACATGATCCTCGATCCGTACGCGATGGCCGCGTACCCCGGCGTCGACCTCGTCGTCGACATGGACGGCTGGGGTTACCCCGGCGCGAAACTGAGCGGGTACGAGGCGTATGCGCGCGCGCCGTACGCGCCGCACGCGGGGTTCAAACTGTTCTTCCGCTGGGATACGCCTCTGCTGACACCCGAGGAGATCCAGGCGCTGCCGAGGCCACCGGACCTGATCATCTACCAGTAGCCCGGACTACGCGGGCGGCGCCTGCTCCTGCGCCGCGCCCACCCCGATCAGCGTCTCCACGGCTCGCGCGTCGTATCCCGCTTCTGCGAGGATGGCGCGTGTGTGCTGGCCGGCTAGCGGTGCGGGGCCGGCTGCAGTGCTCTCGGCTTCGGAGAAGAAGAACGACGAATCGACCGCACGCACGTGGCCGTCGAGCGGATCGCCGACCTCGGTAATCATGCGGCGCTCGCCGAAGTAGGGGTGGGCGACGGCCTCGTACATTGTCATCGTGAGGCCGTACGGCGCGCCCGCCGCGCTGAGTCGACGCGCGGCGTCCGCTGCGTCGAAGGCCGCGACCCAAGTCGCGACCATTGCATTTGCCTCGGCCGGCCCCGCAGGCATCGGTGAACCGATGTGCCCGAACGCAGCGGCCAGACGCTCCCAGTTGTGCGGCTCGCCCAGGTTGATGGTGAGGTGACGGCCGTCGCGTGTGCGGTGGACGGGGTGGCGGAACGGCTGCCAGGCCTCGATGGGTGCCCCATTGAGGGCGGGTCCGGCGACCTCACTCAACGCGTGCAACTGGGCGTCCATCAGCGCGGTATCGACCCACTGGCCACGGCCCGTGCGCTCACGGTCGTAGAGTGCCGCAAGGATGCCGGAGAACGCAGTCGCCCCTGTGACGAGATCGGCGACGGTGACGCCTGGCGCGAACGGCTCCGGCGCCCGCTGTGCCTGCTGCTGCACCCAAAGCCACCCCGCCTCCGCATGCGCCGTCGCGCCGTAGGCACGTCGATGACTGAATGAGCCCTGCTGTCCGAAACCGGAGATAGAGGCGTAGACGAGCCGTGCGTTGGAAGCGGATACCTCGGCGTAGCCGAGGCCGAGCCGCCCCATCACGCCTGGCGTGAAGTTCTCGACAACTACGTCCGCGGAAGCGATCAGCCGTCGCGCCACCTCGGTGCCGTCTGGGTGTTTGAGGTCGAGCGCGATCGAACGCTTGCCCAGATTGTTCTGCACGCTGCCGTTCGCGCGGACAGGTTTCCTCTCCGCCTGGAAGGGCGCGTCCACCTTGACGACGTCGGCGCCCAGGTCGGCCAGCATCCGTGTGCAATAAGGCCCGGCGACGACGCGGGTGAAATCGACGACCCGTACTCCTTCGAGGATCTTCCGCGCCATCTCCTACCTTCTCCCTATACAGCTCGGGGGACGCGTGGAACGCCGCCTGACGGCGGCGTCCTCGTCTCCCCGAACTGGACGGCTGACGCTAACGCTTCGCGATCGCGTCGACCTCGGCCATCTCGGTCGCGGAGAGTTTCCACGATGCGGCAGCCGCGTTGGCCGCGACCTGCTCGGGCCTGGTCGCCCCCGCAATCACGGAGCCGACGTATGGCTTCGAAGCGAGCCACGAGAACGCGAGTTCGAGCAGCGTGTGCCCGTGCGTCTGCGCGTACTCCTCGAGTCTTTCGACCACGTCGAAGTTCGAGTCGGTCAGGGCGCGCTGCCCGGCAGGGCCGGCCGCAAGTCGCGTCCCGGCCGGCGCCGGCTCGCCGCGCCGGTACTTGCCGGTGAGCAGCCCGCTGGCGAGCGGAAAGAAGGGCAAGACGCCGAGCCCGAACGCGTCCGCTGCCGGGGCAACCTCGTGCTCGACCGTGCGGTTGAGCAAGGAGTACTCGTTCTGCGCGGAGATGAACGGCGTGAGGTGCTCTCGCTTCGCGATGTGGTGCGCGTCCGCGATCTGCCAGCCTGCGAAGTTCGAGTTGCCGAGGTAGCGCACCTTGCCGTCCCGCACGAGGTCGTCCAGGGCGCGCATCGTCTCCTCGAGCGGCGTCTCGGGGTCCGGCCGGTGGATCTGGTAGAGGTCGATGTAGTCCGTGCCCAGGCGTCGCAGCGATGCCTCCGCGGCGGCCATGATGTACTTGCGCGAACCGCCGGCCGTGTGCGGGCCCTCGCCCATCTTCATGCCGAACTTCGTCGCGATGATCGCCTTGTCACGCTTGCCGCCTTGGAGGGCCTTGCCGAGGTACTCCTCGGACTTCCCCTGGCCGCCATACACGTCGGCGGTGTCGAAGAGCGTGATGCCGTGGTCCAGGCAGGCGTCCACCACGTTGGCGGTGGCGGCCGCGTCCATGCGGCCGCCGAAGTTGTTCGTCCCGAGCCCGACCACTGAGACCTGCAGGCCGGAGCGGCCCAGGTTGCGGTATTCCATGGCGTTCCCCTCTGGAGACGTGAGTTGAGAGGAGGAAGTATACCCGCGCCGGAGGGCGGCCCCGGCTAGCGCACGCTCAGATCGTCCCGGTCTGGTGTTGCCGGCGCTGCACGGCCTCGGCGGCGCGCTTCTTCGCAGCCTCTTCTTTGCGCGTACCCCGGGTCGTTCGTAGACGGGCCGTGAAAAACGTGTCACGTGCCTCGACGGCCTCGTTGACCATGTGCGCGCCGCGCTCCTGGTCGATCTCCGCCCTGACCTCCTGGCGGTACTCGAACTGCTCGATCTCGTCGACGGTGGGCGCGTCGTACTGCCGCTGCGTGCTGCGGACCTCGGGATGCTCGAGGTCGCTCGTGAAGCCGAGCAGCGGCTGCGAGACCTTGTGGCCGAGGTGCCAGTACCCGCCGTCGTCGGGAAGGCGGCGCGGGAAACCCTCCCGCAGGATGAAGGCCGACCACTGCTTGCTGACGATCCGCTTGGCGTCCTCGTCACATCGCGGGCAAGGCTGGAGCTTGGCGGCCTCCTTCGCCGGGCGAAGCAGTTCAAACACCCCGTTGCAGGGCTCGCAGAAGTACTCGTACAGCGGCATCGGAACTCCCGGAAGCTCGAGGCGCCCAGCGTAACACCGAGGCTGCCCGGGCTCTGCGCCCCTTTCGCTCTCGGCCCCAGACCCTTGATGATGGGAAAGCAGCGAGGCGGAACGGACGCCGACGCGAAAGCGAGACGGAGGCGCGGAATGTCGTATTATGTCGTTGGAGGCCGGTACGCCGACACGACGTTCCGAGTGCTCCTCGACCCCGCGCCGACGCTCGGCCCGTTCGAAACGCACGAAGCGGCGCTGGAGGCGTGGAGCGAGCGGGCCCGCGCGACCATCGACTACGCGACCGTCCGTTACCAGATCACCTGGCAGGACGGGCACGAGCCTCCCCGTCCCGCCGCGTGCAGCCGGGGTGCGGCGGCATAAGGGCGCCGCCAACGTCAGGAGAGCACGTACCGCTGGGACTCAGTAGGATTCGGCAGCGAAGGGGGGACGAATGCAGAAACCGCACGCTGGTAAGGCCGACTACGAGAACGCCTTCCGCGGCTTCCACTTCCCGATGTCGCGGGCGGCGATCCTGAACGCGGGCCGTGACAAGGGTGGCGTCGACCGCGAGGTGGCCATCGTCCTGAGCGCGCTCCCCGACCGGAAGTTCGCGAGCATGGACGACCTCAAAGAGGCGATCCGCTCCGTGTACCGGACCAAGGGCGTCGCCGACCCGGACCTCCCGATCTAGACAGTACCTATGCTGGTGAAACGGGCCCGCGAAAGCGGGCCCTTCTCATGCCGTCACGGCCGCGGGCCGCGGTTACTTGATGCTGACCAGTTCGACCTCGAAGGTCAGCGCTTTGCCCGCCAGCATGTGGTTGGCGTCGACCGTCACTCCGCTGGCATCGACGTTCAAGACGACCGCCGCCTGGCCGTTGCTCAGCTTCACGTGGTCCCCCGCTTTCAGACCGCCGAGCGCCTGCGCAGGCGGGAACAGGATCACGAGGTCCGGACGGCGCTCCCCGTACGCCCTCGCGGGTTCGACCCGCACGGTGTTCTTGTCACCGACCTTCAAGCCCATCACCGCGTCGTCGAAGCCGGGGATGACCTGACCGGAGCCCACGGTGAATGAGAGCGGCTCGCGCCCGCGAGAGGAGTCGAACTCGGTGCCGTCGTCCAGCGTCCCGCGATAGTGCACGGAGACAGTGTCGCCGCTTTTGACCATGCGCCCGCCCTTCTCGGCGGCGGGCAGCGTCTCAGTGGCCGGAGTGCCTGATGCAGGCGCGTTGTCGGCCCCGCAACCTGCGAGGGCCAATGCGAGCGTGAGGACGGCGACGCCTCCCAGCAGGCGCGCGCGGAAACGACGGTTGAGCAATATTCGCATGCCGGAAACGGTACACCGGCTGGCCGTGTACCGCCCTTCGCGCACCTCGCGCACGCACGCCCGCCGGGCGGTAGGCTGGGCGACGTGAGCCCCTCCCGACGTGACCCCACCCACCTCGCATGGATCGACCTCGAGATGACGGGGCTCGACCCCGAGCGCAACGTGATCATCGAGATCGCGACGATCGTCACCGACCGCGACCTGAACATCATCGCCGAGGGGCCGTGCCTCGCGATCGCGCGGACAGAGCCCGAACTCGCGCGCATGGACACGTGGAACGTGAAGACGCACACGACCTCCGGCCTGCTCGCGCGGATCCGCGACGAGGGCGTCAGCATCGCCGAGGCGGAGCGGCAGACTCTGCTGTTTCTGCGAAAGTGGCTGCTGAAGGGGACGTCGCCCCTCGCCGGCAACTCGATCGCGCAGGACCGCCGCTTCCTCCGTCGGGAGATGCCGAAGGTCGAGGCGTTCCTCCACTACCGCAACGTGGACGTCTCGACCGTGAAGGAACTCGTGCGACGCTGGTATCCGGCGCTGCCCGCTGCGGAGAAGAAGCAGGCCCACCAGGCGCTGGACGACATCCGCGAGAGCGTGGACGAACTGCGTTACTACCGCTCGCTGGTGTTCCGTCCGGCCACCGAGGTCACGCCACCAGTCTCAACGCCTGCTGAGGCCGCGCCTCCCTCGTAGCCGCATCGAGCCGTCGTCCTGCTAACGGTGGTGCTCGTCCCGCTGGCGCTTGAAGGCCTCCCAGCCCTGTTCGCGGAGCGTGTCGAGGCGGGCGGCGGAGACGGTGTCGCCCCGCGTGGCGCTCGCGAGTTCGTTCAGGACGGGGTCGTCACGCCACTGCATGCCGTCGACGAAGCCGGCAAGTTCGTGGACGCGGTTCACAAGCAGTTTGTTCAAGGCGACTGTGGTCGGCGGAAGGCTCACGAGACGCGCCGCAAAGGCCCTCGTCGCGTCGTCCAATTGGTCGGTCGGGACGACGCGGTTCACGAGACCCATGCGGAGCGCGGTCTGCGCGTCGAAGAGGTCGCCGGTCATCATCAGTTCCTTCGCCTGCTTGGTGCCCACGAGGAACGGCGTGACGAGCATCGGCGGCGGGAAACCGTGGCGGATCTGGATCTCGCCGAACTGGGCGTCCTCCGCGGCGATCGTGAAGTCGCACATGCCGGCAATCTCGACGCCCTGGCCGACGGCGTGGCCACGCACGGAGGCAATCACCGGCTTGGGCATGCGCCAGATGCGCAGCACCGTGTCCAGCATGTTCACCGGCTCGAGGTCATCCGGCCGCTTCGAGCCCTGGAGGTCGCCGCCGGCACAGAAGGTGCGTCCCGCGCCGCGCACGATCACCGCGCGTGCCGTCTCGTCCGCCTCCGCGCGCGCGATCGCCTTCGAGAAGTGGTACGTCAGCGACCAGTCCACGGCGTTCAGGACGAGTGGACGGTTGAAGGT
>SCTU01000209.1 GCA_004297315.1 Dehalococcoidia bacterium
GCCGCGTTCCTTGAACCTCGGCCTCGACATCGCGGCCGCTTCGGCGGGCGAGGGGACGTTGCACCTGCCGCATCCGCTGCTGGGGGCTCAGGAATTGACCGGCGCCGACCTCGAGGAAGAGGTACGGAAGAACGTCCTGCTGACCTCCGTCGACACCCTCGTGAACTGGGCGCGCGCGCACTCGCTCTGGCCAGCGATGTTCGGCCTCGCCTGCTGCGCCATCGAGATGATCGCCTCGGCCACCTCGCGCTACGACATCGCGCGCTTCGGCTCGGAGGTGTTCCGGGCGTCGCCGCGCCAGGCGGACCTGATGATCGTGGCGGGCACGGTGACCTGGAAGATGGCGCCCGTGGTGCGGCGCATCTACCTCCAGATGGCAGACCCGAAGTGGGTGATCTCGATGGGCGGCTGCGCGATCATGGGCGGGCCGTTCGCCTACGCGTACTCGGTCCTGCCCGGCGTGAACCTCATCGCGCCGGTCGACGTCTACGTGCCGGGCTGCCCGCCGCGGCCCGAGTCGTTGCTCCAGGGGCTGATGATGCTGCAGGACAAGATCAAGCACTTCGATGTGACCGGGCAGCGCGCACGCCCCGAGCCGGACGGCGACTTCTCCGCCTACCTGCCCGAGGGCGACCCAGTCCGGCGCGAACTCGAGTCGCTCTTCGCGCCGTTCCCCGGCCTGAATGACCCCGACCGTCTCTCCGGTGGCGTCTCGCTCGCCCACATCTAGAGGCCTCACGTGCCCGCCGGCCCCACGACCCGACGTTGCCGACGCGGACCCGGCCGCGTGATCGGGCCGCCCCAAAACGGGACGCTCCCGGGTCGCTGACCTCGTTCGCCGCGCTGCCGTGGACCGAGCATGTCGAGCAGGCCGGACGCCAGATGTTCACGGTGTCAACCGCGGCTTGCGGAAGCCGTCCTGATGCAGAACCTCGGCGACCGGCCGCGCGAGTTCGCCGTGATCCGCTGGCGCGGCGCCGAGGATGCTCTGCCCACCCGAGACGGCGCGATCCTCCTCGACGGGCTGCAGGAGGTGCACCGCCTCGAATTGCAGGCCGGCACGGAGCGTCACGTAGAACTGGAACTGCAGGGCGGTTACTCCTACGTCGTGGTCTCGCTTGTAGAAGGCGAGTGCGAGAGGGGGGATCCGCGCGCAGGTGAAGGTGAACTGAGCCGTCGCCGTGTCTGACGGTGTTGACACGCCAAAGGCTACGGGCGCAGCATCGATGCCCAACCGTCTGCACCAGACCGCACCAGTAAGGAGCGACAGCATGATTCGAAACGCCATTGAGCGGTTCGTCCGTCCGAGCGAGACCGGGTACGCCCATTGCGATCTCCCCTGCGGCGTGTACGACCCAGCGCAGGCGCGCATTGAGGCGGAGTCCGTGAAGGCCGTGCAGGAGCGATACCAGAAGGCCGACACAATGAAGTCCGCGGCAGAATCCGTGGAGGACTACCGCGCGCGCTGTCTCGCCATCAAGGAAGAGCGTGCGAACATGGTGAAGGAGCACCTCTGGGTGCTCTGGACTGACTACTTCAAGCCGCCCCACGTGGAGAAGTACCCGCAACTGCACCAGTTGTTCTGGGACGCCACCAAGGAGGCCGGCCTCGCGAAGAAGTCGCAGGACCCGGCGCAGGGCGAGAAGCTGCTCGGCCTGATCAAGCAGATCGACACGATCTTCTGGGAGACCAAGAAGGCGTAGTCGAGTCCCCCGGAGACGGAGACTAGATGATGCGGCGGCTGGGGCTGGCCGGACTCACACTGGCCGCAGCGGCCGCATCGGTCTTCGCCCTCTTCCTCAGGCGTCTCCTCATGCGGGTCGAAGTCGCCGGCGAAAGCATGGCCCCGGCCCTGCTTCCCGGCGACTTCCTGATCCTGCGCCAAGGCCCGCCCGAGCGCGGTGAGGAGTACGGGCAGATCGTCGCGCTGCGCGACCCACGGCCGGAGGGCGACGGGCGGTTGCTGCTGAAGCGTGTGGTAGGTCTCCCCGGCGAGGCCCTACGCGTGGGCGGCACACTGCAGGTGAACGGACGGGTGCTGATCGAGCCGTATGCACACGGTGACGCACCGGCCGAGCAGCACCGCGGGATCAACCGGTTGGAGCCGGACGCCTACTTCGTGCTTGGCGACCACCGGGGCGCCAGCACGGACAGCCGCGATTTTGGGCCCGTCTCCCGCGAGGCGATCGCCGGCCATGCCATCCTCCGCTATTGGCCGCCGGCACGGGCCGGGCGGCTGCTCCCTCCCCCGCGCCGCCTTCTCGGCGCCGGCCCGGAGGGCCCACGACCACTTTCGTGGCAGGCCGCGCCGGACGCGGGTAATCCCTGACAGATGCGGGGACGGTAGACGTCGACAATCGCGGTTGAAGGCGCGCCGCTGGTCGCGTGCGCCGCTGGAGGCCGCATGCCCGACCCCGACCGAGCAGGCGTCGCCGACCCGTTTGCCGCGGCGCGCGGGGCGCTCGCAGCGCGCCTGGCGAGCCGCCGAGCGGACGCGGGCGGACGGCTCGCGCTTGAAGACGTCGTCGCAGGCGTCGTCGAGTTGCGGCCACTTCCCGCCGTCGCCTTCCGCGTGCTCGAGCTCTCGGAGGACGTCCGGTTCTCCGCCCACGAACTCGCCTCGCTGATCGCGAGCGACCAGGCGCTGACGGCGAAGATCCTGCGGCTGGCGAACTCGCCCTTCTACGGCTTCGCGCGCCGGATCACCACGGTCCGCGACGCCGTCGTCCTGCTCGGCTTCCGGGCCGTACGGCAGGCGACGCTCGCGGCGTGCGTGGTGGGCGACGCGCGCCGCCAGACAAGCCTCGACTACGACGCGTTCTGGCAGTTCTGCGTCGCCACCGGGATGCTAGCCGAGGTGCTGGCACGCACAGAGGGACGCCATCAGGACCACGCCTTCACGGCGGGCGTCCTGCACCAGGTGGGAGTCCTGGCGCTCGACCAGTTCCGCCCGGACCTGCTCCACAGCGTGATCGAGCGCTCAGCGGACACCGGCACGCGACATATGGCTGAGCGCGAGATCCTGGGCTTTACGACGGCGGAACTTGGAGGCGCGCTGGCCGAGCACTGGGGGTTCCCGCCGGAGCTCGTGGACGCCATCGGCGGCCACGTCCGCCCGCTCGACGAACTCGCCGCCGAGGGGAGTCTGGCCGCCACGGTGGCGCGGGCTCACCTCTACGTCCGCTCGTACGGTCTGGGCGACGGAATCGTGCCCTCGCAGGAAGGCCCGGCGGCGCCGGAGTGGTCGCAGGGGGCGCTCTCGGTCTCCCTTCGCCTGGCGGGCGGCATGGAGAAGATCCTCGAGCGCGTCGATGCTTTTATGTCGGCGGCGACCATCTCCTAGCGCCACCTTGTGGGCCCGGCGACCGCGATTCCGGAGCGCGATCCGGGTTTGGGTGGCCCCGGGATCTTGCGCGCTGCCTCGCGATTGGGTACAACCGTTAGCACTCCAACCCGCAGAGTGCTAAACAGCACGCCCAGGCGGCCGCGGCGGTCGCGGGGGCACCACGAGGACGAAGGACGGGCACCTATGGCCAAGCAGCTGCTGTTCGACGAAGAGGCGCGTCACGCGCTCCGGAGCGGCATTGACGCCCTGGCGGACGCCGTGAAGATGACGCTCGGGCCGCGGGGCCGGAACGTGGTGCTGGACAAGAAGTTCGGCTCCCCGGTCATCACGAACGACGGCGTGACCATCGCCAAGGAGATCGAACTCGCCAACAAGTTCGAGAACATCGGCGCGCAGCTGGCCAAGGAGATCGCCTCCAAGACCAACGACATCGCCGGCGACGGCACGACGACCGCGACCGTCCTCGGCCAGGCGATCGTCCACGAGGGCATGAAGAACGTCGCCGCCGGTGCCGACCCGATGGCGCTGAAGCGCGGCATCGAACTCGCCTCGCGCGCGATCAAGGAAGCCGTCACTAAGAACGCGACGAAGGTCACTACGCGCGCGCAGATGGCGCAGGTCGCGGCCATCTCCGCCGCCTCCAAGGAGATCGGCGAACTCATCGGCGAGGTGATGGAGGCGGCCGGCAAGGACGGCGTCATCACCATCGAGGAAGGCCGCGGCGTCGAGACGGAGATCGAGTACGTCGAGGGCATGTCCTTCGACCGTGGCTACATCTCGCCGTACTTCGTCACGAACCCGGAGCGTATGGAGGCGGTCCTGGAGGACCCCTACATCTTCGTCACGGACCGCAAACTCTCGTCCGTGAACGAAATCCTCCCGTGGCTGGAGAAGCAGATCCAGGTCTCCAAGAATTTGCTGATCATTGCCGAGGAAGTGGACGGCGAAGCGCTGGCCACCCTGGCCGTGAACAAGCTGCGCGGCACCATCAACGTCGTCGCCGTGAAGGCCCCGGGCTTCGGCGACCGGCGCAAGGAGAACCTGGGCGACATCGCCGCGTTCACGGGCGCGACGCTGATCTCGCAGGAGCTCAACCGCTCGCTGGAGTCGGTGACCGCCGCGGACTTCGGGCGCGCGCGCCGCGC
This sequence comes from Dehalococcoidia bacterium, assembly GCA_004297315.1. Lineage (GTDB taxonomy): Bacteria > Chloroflexota > Dehalococcoidia > UBA2979 > UBA2979 > SURF-43. The sequence continues at coordinate 4,492 of SCTU01000209.1, forward strand.
GGTGATCGGCAAGGAAGACACCGCCATCATCGAGGGCAAGGGCACCAAGAAGGCGATCTCAGAGCGCGTCGCGATGATCCGCGCGCAACTCGACAACGCGACCTCTGACTGGGACCGCGAGAAGCTGCAGGAGCGCCTCGGCAAGCTCGCCGGCTCGGTCGCCATCATCAAGGTCGGCGCGGCCACTGAGGTTGAGCTCACCGAGAAGAAGCACCGCGTGGAGGACGCCCTGTCCGCCACCCGTGCGGCGGTCGAAGAGGGCATGGTGGCCGGCGGCGGCGTCGCGTTCCTGAACGCGCTCCCCGCCCTCGACAAACTGGTGATCGAGAACCTGGACGAGCAGACGGGCGTGAAAATCCTCCGTCGCGCGCTGGAGGAGCCGCTCCGCCGGATCGCCACCAACGCCGGCCAGGACGGCTCGGTCGTGGTCCAGAAGGTGTCCAGCCTCAAGAAGGGCCAGGGCTACGACGCCGCCGCGGACGTCTACGGCGACATGATCCAGCTGGGCATCATCGACCCGGCGAAGGTCACGAAGGCCGCGCTCGAAAATGCCGTGTCGATCGCGGGCATGGTCCTGACGACCAACGTCCTGGTGACCGACCTCCCTGACGACTCCCGCCCGAACGCAGGCGTTTCGGCGGACATGTACTAGCACTCGTTTCTGACGAATCGGAAGAGGGCCGGGAAACCGGCCCTTTTCTAATGGCTTTCTAACCCTTACGACCCATACCCTCCTGACCGAGGCGAACAGTGATCAACGACAACGGACTTGCGGTCGACATTGAGGCGCTCGTGGTAGCGGCGTCCGAGTCGGATGTCCTAGTCGTCGGTTTTGACTTCGTGGCGGAGCGCGTTGTCATCGACTTCCGGGTCGACAACCGCCGCCACTCGCGCCCCGTCCTCGAACTCGCCGCACCGATGGCGGACGCCGAGGAGCGCGCAGCCTGGCTGGCGGAGCGCCGCCCTGCGCTCGGCGCGCCGGAGCGGTTCCTGTTTTTCGTCTGGCCGCACTCGATCGGCACGCTGATGACCTCGCTGGTAGCCGAACGGATCCTCCAGCGGATCGACCAGGAGCACGGCGTGGACTACGGCCCCGCGCTCGCGCGGATCGCCACCGGGCTGCGCCGGGCCGAGCGCGCGGAGCAGGTTGCGGCGATCCGGGGCGGCGAGGGCTTCGAGACGGTCTGGTCGCGCGAGGACGACGAGTAGCGCGCGGCGCTGGCTACGTCAGCGTCCACCACGGTTCCGGTGACCCATCGCGCTCCCCGCGCCCGACCCACCACGACACCACGGCGGCGAGCAGCATGACCGCCGTCCCCGCGATGAACACCTCGCGAAACGTCGCGACCTGGGCCTCCTGCACCAGCCGGTCGAAGTCCGGCGAGCCGAACTCCGCCTGTGAGGCGCGCGCGTAGAACCGCCCGAGCCCCGTCGAAGTCAACACGGCGGTCCCGATGAGCATTCCCGTCACACGCGAGAGCGTCAGCCAGGCGCTCGCCGTCGCGCGCGCGTCCTCAGGGACGTGCTGGAGCACGGCCGCGCCGAGCGGCGCGATCACGAGGCCGAAGCCGAAGCCGCCGACGACCTGCGGCGCGCTCCGCAGCCACTCGGAGAGCGTTGCGTCCCAGGCCTGGAGGCCGGCGAAGCCGGCCGCAGCAAGCAGCATGCCCAGGCCCGCGGTCAGACGCAGCCCGAGGCGCGAGCCGAGCCAGCCGCCAGCGATCGCGCCCAGTGGCACCGCCGCCGTGAGCCGCATCAGCGTCACGCCACCGTCGAGGGGTGACTC
>SCTU01000210.1 GCA_004297315.1 Dehalococcoidia bacterium
GCTGGCGGTGAACGTCTCGCGTGCACTCGCGCTGGGCGAGGACCCTGGCGGAGACCTCGTGCGTGTCCTGGCGTGGATCGTCGCGCTTGCCGCGCTCGGCGTGCCGCTGGCGGTGCGGGCGTACAACCGCAGGAACTAGCCCGCTACCAGAAGCCGGCCTTGTACTTTTCGGCGCCGTGCGCGGCAAGCGCGACGATCCACGCCAGGACACGCACGAGGTCTCCGCCAGGGTCCTCGCCCAGCGCGAGTGCACGCGAGACGTTCACCGCCAGCGTGAACGGGTTCGCCTCGGCGACCGGCTGAAGCCAGCGCGGCATCGATTCCACCGGGACGAAGGCGGACGAGACGAAGGTGATCGGGAAGATCAGCGTGAAGCCGATCACGTTCACCGCCTCGACACTCCGCACCGTGAGCCCGACCGCCGCGAAGATCGCCGCCGCCGGCAGAGCAAACAGGATCCCCATCGCCGGCGACCCAAGCGACTGCAGCACGCTGCCCCCGAAGCGGAACCCGATCAGCGTCCCGATCGCGATCATCAGCACAGCCACGAAGATGTTGGCGAGCAGGTCCGCGACCAAGCGCCCGACGATCACCGCGGAGCGCGCCATCGGCAGCGAGCGATACCGGTCGAACAGTCCGCTCTGCACGTCCTGCGCCAGCCCCAGCGCCGTGCCGAACCCGCCGAACAGCAGTGTCTGCACGAGGATCCCCGGCAGCACGAAGGTCACATAGTCGGGCGTCGACGTGCGGATCGCCCCGCCCAGGACGTAGGTGAAGAGCAGCAGGAACATGATCGGCGAGACCGTGATGTTCACGATGTTCTCGGGCAGCCGCACGTAACGCAGCAGGTTGCGACCGACCATCACCAGCGTGTCGCTGACGCCCCAGCGGATGCGCGTGAGCAGACTTGCGTCCATCACTCGCCTGCCCCAGCGGCCTCGACGGCCTCCACTTCCGAGGCGTGCCCCGTCAACGCGAAGAAGACGTCGTCTAGGCTCGGCTGGTGGAACGTGAGGTTGGACATCGCGACGCCGCTCGCATCCAGCGCCCGCACGACGTCCGTGATCGCCCCCGCCCCGGCCGCCATCGGGACGCTGACCTCCAGCGTGGCGTCGTCCACGTGCGGGCTCGGCCCGTAGTGCCCCATCACCGTCCGGGCGTCCTCGAGGCGGCCGCGGTCGGTCACCTGCACGACCAGCACGCTCCCGCCCACGCGCTCCTTCAACTCGGCGGCAGTCCCCTGCGCGATCACCAGGCCGTGGTCCACGACGGCGATCCGCGAGGCGAGGCGGTCCGCCTCCTCCAGGTACTGCGTGGTCAACAGCACCGTCGTGCCACCGCGGGCAAGTTCCTCGATCGCCATCCAGACGCTGAGCCGGCTGCGCGGGTCGAGGCCTGTCGTCGGCTCGTCGAGGAACAGCACCTCCGGGTCGCCGACGAGGCTCGCCGCCACATCCAGCCGCCGGCGCATGCCTCCGGAGTACGTGACGGCACGACGGCCCGCGGCCTCGACAAGGTCGAAGCGCTCGATCAGTGCGCGTGCGCGACGCTTCGCCTCCGCGCCCCCGAGGTGGTGGAAGCGTCCGACGACCTCGAGGTTCTCCAGACCGGTCAGCTGGTCGTCCACGGCCACCGATTGGCCCGCCACGCCGATCACGCGCCGCAGCCGGGCCGCGTCATGCACGACGTCGAGCCCGACGATCGTCGCCGAACCGCCCGAGGGCTGTTGCAGCGTCGTGAGAATACGGACGAGCGTCGTCTTGCCCGCGCCGTTCGGGCCGAGCAGGCCGAACACGACGCCTCGCTCGACGGCCAGGTCGACGCCACGCAGGGCCATGACCTTACCGAACGACTTGGTGAGCCCTCGGACCACGATCGCGGGGGCAGTACCGGCGGTCATCGCTTGGCCTCTCGGTCGGCACGCGCGCAGTGGAGACTTGGGTGCCGTCCGATGGACAGCGTCGGATCAAGTGGGTCGAAGACGATGTCCCATCGTGAAACCGGCCTCGGCGCTTGTCAACGTCGATCTGTCACCGTGAAGCGGTGACAGGGACACCGGGTGCGCTATCGTGCGCGCGTCCGGCACGGGCGCCGAGACCGGCCGGCAGACGGAGGAGACCCCGATGCCCATCGACGAGGCGCTGCTGCGCCACCTGTACGCCTACGACCGCACGCTGCCGCTCGTGCCCACCAGCGAGGTCGACCCCGTCACGAACCCGGCCACCCGCCAGGCCGTCCCCGGGATCCGCCGCGAACGTGTCACCTTCACCTCCACGCATGACGAGCGAGTGCTCGCCACGCTGACGATGCCCGCGAGCGGCGGCCCGTTCCCGGCCGTCATCATGCAGCACGGCTCCACGCCGTCCGGCCGTCACCAGATGACGACGCCCACGGCGGCCTTGCCGCAACCGCTCGCGGTCCAGTGGGCACTGACCGGCTTCGTCGCCGTCACGGTCGACGCATACGGCTTCGGGTCACGCGAGCGCGCGGACAACCGAGGCCGGCTGACACCCAACCGTCCCGACCTGATGTACCGCACGCGCGACGCTCGCATCCAGGGCGTGCAAGACCTCATGCGCACCGTCGACTATCTACTGACACGTCCCGAGGTGCGCGCCGACGCCATTGGCTATCACGGCGTCTCGATGGGCTGTCGCCTCGGCGTCCCCTTCATCGCGCTGGACCGCCGCGTGAAGGCCGCCTCGCTCTTCGTCGGCGGCACGGCGCCGTACTCCCGCTTCGTCGTCGAGGGCACGCCCTTCGCCGACCTCGCCGAGGAGGAACAGCGGATCTTTGAACTGACCGACCCGGTCACGTTCGCCCCGCTCACCGCGCACGTCCCGAAGTTCGTCGCGAACGGGCTACAGGACAGCCTCGTCACGCCCGAGGGCGGGCAGCGGTTGCAGGCCGCGTTCGCGGAGCCGAAGTCCCTCCACTGGTTCGAGGGCAACCACGGCGACTCACCCGCCTCGCTGGTGGAAGAGGCGCGGCTCTTCCTCGCCCAGCACCTCGGTGCGCCCGTGGCTGCAACGCGCTAACGCGCTGCAGCACCCGCCCTATCCCGAGTACGACCAGCCGGTATACATCGACGTGAGCGGGTCGCCGGTGTGTTGCACCTCACCGTAGAGGACGCGCGCCGTGACGAGGACATGGTCGCCCGCCTCGACGAACTCCTGGACGGCGCACTCGATGTAGGCGACGGCGTCGTCCAGGATCGGGCAACCCGGGGCGCGCTCGGAGAGCCGGTACTCGATGCCCGCGAGCTTGTCGTGCTGCTGGGCGGCGGCTTCGTCGCTGCGGCCGCGCACCTTCGCGGCGTTGGCTGGCTGGACGAAGCGCTGCGCGATCAACAGCCCGTCCTTCTGCGGCAGCAAGTTCACCGTGTAGTAGCCGTGGTCGCGGATCCGCGCGAGTGAGGACGAGTCGCGTTCGAAGGCGGCGAGGACGAGGCGCGGCTCGAACGAGACCTGCATCACCCAGTCGGCGATCATCCCGTTCGGCTTGCCGTCACGCGTCGTACCGATGACGTAAATGCCGTAGGGCATCTCGTGCATCGCCTCGCGGACGAAGTCGTCCTCGGTCTTCTGTATCTTCCGCCCGACCATGCCGGCCCCCCGTCGCTCGGGATCCAGCGTACCGCGGCCGTCCGGCGAGCCTCGATCGGCGTCGAGGGCTAGGCGGTGAGCCCGAACTCGCGCGCCACCAGTTCGTACGAGCGGATGCGGTCGGCGAAGTCGTAGGTGATCGTAAGGAGCACGAGTTCCTCCGCCC
>SCTU01000211.1 GCA_004297315.1 Dehalococcoidia bacterium
CCGTCGTCGCGGGCGGCGCGCAGGCCTCGTACATGGCGCTGTCGGCGACGTTTGTGCAGGACATGACGCCGGACACACTGCGCGGCCGGGTGATGTCGCTCTACGTGATGCTGGCCGCCGGACACATGGCCTTCGTGAACCTCGGCATGGGTGCGCTCGCAGACGTCGTCGGGGTGCGCATCCTGCTCGTGGTGCCGGGGCTGCTCTGGACGGCGGTCTTCCTCGCGGGCGCCTTCGCCCTCGGCGACCTCCGCGAGTTGCTGCGCAGTGGCACGTTCCGTACGGCCGCCCCGGCCGCGGCCGTCCCCGCTCAGGCCTGATCGCGAGGCGTTCTCGCACAGCCTTATTACATACGTACGTTGAGTGGCAGGAACCTCACGGCGGGGCGGATACTGGGCTTACCGGTCGCTGAGCGCGGCCGGCGGAGTCGCAGATGCCGGTCCCCCGCCCCGCTGAGACGATCGACTGGGCGGACGTCCAAGACGAAGCCCTCGACATTCTCACGCGTTACCTGCGCATCGACACCTCGAATCCGCCAGGGCGCGAGGCGCGTGCGGCGCGCTTTCTCGGCGCGTTCCTGGAGGCCGAGGGGATCGAGACGCGCTACCTCGAAACCGCGCCGGAACGAGAGATCCTCTACGCGCGCGTCCCCGGCGACGGGTCGCGCGGCGCGCTGATGCTCGCGAACCACCTCGATGTCGTGCCGCCCGAGCCGCGCTACTGGACGGTGCCGCCGTTTGGCGGGGTCGTGCAGGACGGGCGCATCTACGGTCGAGGCGCGGTGGACATGAAGGGGCTGGCGGTGATGGAACTCGTCACGCTCCTGCTTGCCCGCCGCCACGGACTGCGACTCTCCCGCGACCTCGTCTACTGCGCCGTGCCCGACGAAGAGGCGCTGGGCGGGTATGGCATGGGGTGGCTGTGTGCGCATCACCCGGAACTCCTCGAGGGCATCGAGTACGCGATCAACGAGGGCGGCTCAGGCACGACCGACTTCGGCGAGCGACCCGTGTTCCAGGTCGCCGTCAATGAGAAGTGGGTGTGCTGGATGCGCGTGACCGCGCGCGGCATCCCCGGCCACGGGGGCATCCCCGGCCCGGCGGACCAGAACCCGATCGTGCGCATCTCGCGCGCCATCGATCGGCTGGCGACGTGGGAGCGTCCGGTCATCATCACGCCCGAGATGCAGGTCTGGCTCGACCGGCTGATCGCGGAGGGCCTCGCCGGCTGGGCGAAGACGCCCGAGCGACTCGGTCGCGCCCTGGAGGCCTCACCCGGGCTGCGGGCGTACTTCACGAATACGTTGAACGTCACGATGGTGCAGGGCGGGGTGAAGGCGAACGTCGTCCCCGGCCGAGCGAGCGCCGTCATCGACTGCCGGCTGCTGCCCGGCCAGTCGCGCGACGCCTGGCGCGACGAGGTGATCGCGCGCATCGACGACCCGTCGGTGCGCGTCGAATTCTTCGAGGGCCTGGACACCGAGGCCCCGCGCGCGGCCTCGTTCGACACCGACTTTTTCCGCGCGATCGAGGCAGCGGTCGCCGCGGCGGTCCCGGACGCCGTCGTCGTCCCGGGCATCACGGTCGGCGGGACGGACAACCGCTTCCTGCGCGCCCGCGGCATCCACGCCTACGGCTTGATCCCCGCCGTACTCTCCAGCCCCGAGCGCGCCGGCTTCCACGCGAACGACGAGTACATCACGGTCGAGCATCTCAACCGCGGCTGTGAATTGCTCTTCGACATCGTGCGACGGGCCTGCATGTAGGCTGCTCGGCCGGACTCAGCGCGCGCGTGCGTTGAGCGAGCGCATCTGGCCCGTGACGAGCGAGAGGAGCGGCGTCGCTACGCGGTGCGCTGAGGCGCGGCGCAATGGCTCTTCGAAGATCGCCTCTACCTCCATCGGCTGCCCCTCCACGAAGTCGATCATCGTGCTCGGGCGGTAGGCGGCCATCGCCTCGGTCGCCGCGACCATGCTCCGCGCGACCGCAGCTCCGTCGAGGCGCGCGGGCGATCCGTGGGCGTCGAGGTCCGCGTTCCCAGCGGCCGCGACTTCGAGGATCAGCGCGGACACCGCGGCGCGGAGCGACGGGTCGGCGAGGATGCGGTCTGTCGTGATGCCGCCAGCGGTGACCGCGAGCCCGTTGAAGGGGATGTTCCAGCACAACTTCGTCCAGCGGCCCGCGAGCAACGACTCCGCACGCGCCGTCTCCACCTTCGCGCCGGACCAGAGCGCGAGCGCAGTGTCGAGTTCGGCAGGGTCGTCCTTCAGGTGGCCGACCGTGACGGGGCCATAGTCGATGTGGTGGACAACGCCGGGCTCGCCTCGGTTGATGCAGGTGAACGCCAGGCCGCCGAAGATGCGTTCCGCGCCGAACCACACGGCGAAGCGGTCCTCCAGTCCGAGGCCGTTCATCAGCACCAGGATGCGCGTCGACGCTCCGACGCACGGCGCGACCAGCGCACGGGCCTCCTCGATCGCCGTTGCCTTGAGCGCGCAGATCACCCAGTCCACCGGGCCGATCGCCGAGGCGTCGCGCGCGATATGCGGATGGGCGATGTAAAGGTCGCCGTCCTTGCTGACGATACTGAGCCCCCGCGCCTGAACCGCCTCGTAGTCACGGCGCATGAGGAAATGGACCTCGTGGCCGGCCTCGGCGAGCCGTGCACCGTAGTAGCAGCCGACCGCGCCGGCGCCGATGACGGCGACGCGGCTCACGAGTCCTCCCGCACGCGCACAACTACCTTGCCCGCCACGCGTCGCTGCCTGATCGCGACGAGCGCATCGACGGCGCGGTCGAGCGGGTACTCCTGTGAGACGTGCGGACGCAGGCGTCCCTCGGCGTACCAGCCGACGAGCTCGCGCATCGCCGCGCGCACGTGTTCGGGCCGATGACGGCGCGCCTGGCCAAGCGAGAAGCCGAGGACGGCGGCGTCCTTCACGAGCAGGTGGTTCGCCGGGATCTGCGGGACCTCGCCGCTGGCGAAGCCGATGATCAGGATCCGTCCCTGCGGCCGGACGAGGTGAAGCGAAGCGGTGAACATCTCGCCGCCTACGGGGTCGTAGGCGACGTCGATGCCGCCCGTCAGCGCCGTCACGCGCGCACGGACGTCGTCGGTGGAGAGCACGCCGTGGTCGGCGCCGTGCTCCCTTGCGAGTGCGAGTTTCTCCTCGCTGGAGGCGGTCGCGATCACGGTTGCGCCGGCCGCCTTCCCGACCTCGACAGCCGTGAGGCCCACGCCGCCCGACGCGCCGTGCACGAGCAGGATCTCCCCGGGCGCGAGCCGTGCGCGGTCGCGCAGTGCGAGGTGCGAGGTGGCGTAGACGACGGGGAACGCCGCCGCCGTGGCGAAGGGCATGCTGTCCGGAATCGGCGTGACGTCGATCTCGCGCGCGACGATCTCTTCAGCGAAGCCGCCATAGTCGAGGAAGGCGAGGACGCGCTGGCCGGGAGTGACCTCTCGCACGCGCGTGCCGACCTCGATCACAGTGCCCGCGACCTCCATGCCCGGCGAGAACGGGAAGGGCGGGCGGTCTTGGTACTCACCTTTGACGATGAGTGTGTCCGCGAAGTTCACGCCCGCGGCG
>SCTU01000212.1 GCA_004297315.1 Dehalococcoidia bacterium
GCCGAGGGTCTGCGGGCGCGTGCGCTGGACGCGCGAGTACCCGGTCTCCTCGGCCTCGAACTGTTCTCGGCGAGCGCGATATGCACGCTCGGCCTCCGACATCGGCTTGCCCGCGGGCGCGGGTGGAGCGGCGGTGACGAAGTTCAGGTGGAGGCCGACGACCGCCTCCGGGTGCTGCCGCGCGAGCGCCGTACCGATGATCGCGCCCCAGTCGCCGCCCTGGACTCCGTACCGCTCGTAGCCGAGTTCGCGCATCAGCAGGTGCAGCCGCTCCGCGATCCGGCCCGGGTGCAAGCCCGGTGCGCGAGGCGTGTCGGAGAACCCGAATCCGGGCAACGACGGCACGACAACGTCGAGGCCGAGACCGCCGTCGACGCCCTGGGCGAGCCGCTCGCCCGCCTCGATGAACTCGATGAACGAGCCGGGCCAGCCGTGGATCAGGAGCAGCGGCGTGCGCCGCTCCGACCCCGGCCCGCACATCAGCATCGCGTGCATCTCGTCACCGTCGATCACGCCGCGGACGTGGGCGTGCGCGTTCAGCGCCGCCTCCTGCTTGGCCCAGTCGAAGTCGTTCCGCCAGTAGCGCACGAGATCGCGCAGGACGCGGTCGCTCGTACCCGTCGTCCAGCCCGTGTCCCACCCGGTGCCCGGCCAGCGTGTGTCGTCGAGGCGGCGATGGAGGTCATCGATAGCCCGGTCGGAGAAGCCAATGCGAAAGGGGAGGAAGGGCATCTGCGGTCCTCGGTCAGCCGTGTTTTGTCGCACAGCTTATGCCTCGTGTTGGATGTACCGACCTCGGAGGTTCCATTGCTGTCCTTCTCGGAACGAGTCGTGCGAGTGCAGGCCAATACTCGTCAAATCACGCCGTCATGGGACGATCGGCGTCTGTGATCCATCCCGCCGGTAGGTTCGGCCTGCGATCGCCTCGTCGATATTGACGCGCACGCGCCCGCCATCGACACGCACGGGGAACTGGTCGAGGTCGCGAAACGAAGGGCCGAATACGCGCCTCCCCTCGATGTCGTAGGTCGAACCATGGCAGGGGTCGCGAAACCAACCCTCGCGCTGCTCGAACCTAAACAGGGGGCGCCAGGGCAGGGCGCAACCGTTGCGCGGATCGCGTCCGACAAAGGCGAGCACGGTACCGTCGGCGAGCCGTGCGATGTTGATCCGCACTATCGCCTCACCCTGCGACTGTGGATTCATGAGGACGGCCGGCAGGCGCGCGGTGACCGGCGACCCGTCATCTTCGGTCGGAGCGATGGACGTGACGGTACCCGGCGCGAAGTCCTCGACCGCGCCCACGTCGAGTTCGCGCGACCTCATGCGGCCGTCAGGCCAGATGAACGCGACCAGGACCACCGCTGCGACAACCAGCATCGCGCAAAGGCCAATCGCCACCAGCACACGCCGGGCGACCCGAGCACTCATCGCGCCGGGCCGTTGCTCATGAACCCGCGCGCCGG
>SCTU01000213.1 GCA_004297315.1 Dehalococcoidia bacterium
CGCAGCCCCGCGCGCCGCATTAGCGCCCCCGCACCTCGAGGCACGATCACCGGCGTGTCGCGCCCGACCGCCCGTAGCGAGGCCAGGTCGGCGTGGTCCCAGTGCAGATGCGAGATCACGATGGCGTCGATCTTCGAGCAGGCTCCGGCCAGGTCGACGGGGGCCGCACGCCGCAGGACGTGGAGGAAGCGCGGCCGCAGCAACGGGTCAGTGAGGATCCTCGTCCCGTCGACCTCGACGAGGACGGTCGCGTGTCCGAGCCACGTCACGCTTGCCGGGCGCGGGGACTCGGTCGCCAACGCAGCAGGCGCAGGCCTGTGGTCCAGTCCTGGGTTCGAGGGGTCGGGCATCGATCCAGCGTACCCGCCCGCTGAGGACGGCACAGACACGAAGACGCCGGCTGCGAAGCCGGCGTCAGTTGTTCGTCCGAGAATTTGGAGGCTAGTGGCCGCCGCAGGCGCAAGCACCGCCGCCGCAGCCGTCGGCGCTCGGCGCGCCCCCTGCGTTGGGGGCCGTGATCGAGAAGCCCTGCTGCATCACGTCCTCGACGTAGTCGATCGAGGCGTCCTCCAGCGTCGTCGCCGATGCCGGATCCACGATGAAGCGGAGCTTGCCCACGGTGATGACGGCGTCGTCCGGCGCCGCGGTGTCCAGGCCCATCCCGAAGCGCGGGGCGCCGCCACCGCAGCCACAGGAGTCGCCTCCGCAGCCACCGCCGCCGGCGCTCTGCACGAACACGCGGATGCCCTGCTCCTCGGCGCGTTCGCCGATCAGGCTTGCCAGGCGCTCCTGCGCGATTGAAGTGACGGTGAGGTTCATCGGTCCTCCGGAGAAGCCGCCTGCGCGGCGAATTGGTCGTATGGCTGACTCATTTATCTTCTTCCACCCGAGCAAGCCCGGCAACCCCGCGCCCACGTAGCCCTGCGTAGGTTCGTTTGGCGCCGGCCGCGGCTTGACGCGCCGCGCGGGCGAGGATGATAGTGCCCGAGCCTCGCACGCCCTCGCGTGCCCTGCGCTATCCCTCCGGCCATTCGGCCCGGAGATGGGAGACGACGATGGACTGGAACGACACCCCTGAGCAGGCTGCCTTCCGCCAGGAAGTGCGAACCGTGATCCAGACGAAGCTGCCTGCCCGCTACGCCGACATGGATGAGGACGGCGAGTACGGCGGCTGGCAGTCTGACCGCAAGTCCGAAGACCCCGCGGCGCGCCAGGCAGCGATCGACTGGGCGAACGCGCTCGCCGAGCACGGCTGGGTCGCCCCGCAGTGGCCGAAGGAATACGGCGGCGCCGGCCTCACGCCGATGGAGCAGTTCATCTTCCGTCAGGAGATGGCCGCCGCGGGCGCCCCGGCGGTCGGCGGCATGGGTGTGCAGATGCTCGGCCCGACCCTGATCGTCCACGGCTCGCCCGAGCAGAAGGCGGAGCACCTGCCGCGGATCCTGTCGGGAGAGGTCGCCTGGTGCCAGGGGTACTCGGAGCCCGGGTCGGGCTCAGACCTCGCCTCACTGCAGACCCGCGCCATCCGCGACGGTGACGAGTGGGTGATCAACGGCCAGAAGATCTGGACCTCCGGCGCCCACACCGCCGACTGGATGTTCGCCCTCGTCCGCACCGACCCAGACGCCCCGAAGCATCGAGGCATCTCCTTCGTGATCATGGACCGCCAGACCCCGGGCATCTCGATCCGCCCGCTCATCAACATGGGCTGGCGTCACGGCTTCAACGAGACGTTCTTCGAGGACGTCCGCGTGCCGTTGAAGAACACCGTCGGCGAGGTCAACCGGGGCTGGTACGTCGGCGCCTCGCTGCTCGACTTCGAGCGCTCCAACATCGAGGGCGCGATGTCCGCCCGGCGAACCATCAACGAACTGATCTCGTACGTGAAGACCGAGGACGGCGGCAAGAAGTCGCAACTCAAGCGCGAGCCCATCCTGCGTCACGACATCGCACAGGCCTTCGTTGAGACCGAAGTGCTGTTCAACTTCTCCTTCCGCATCATCTCGATGCAGAACCGCGGCTTGATCCCGAACTACGAGGCCTCGACGTCGAAGCTCTACAACTCGGAGCTCGTCCAGCGGCTCGCGCGCACCGGGACCAAGGTCTTCGGCCTCTACTCGAACCTCTGGGACAGCAAGAGCCAGCACGCCCCGATGAAGGCGCAGTTCACGCAGTCGTACGTGAACAGCGTCCCGATGACCATCGCGGGCGGCACCTCCGAGATCCAGCGCAACGTCATCGCCACCCGCGGCCTCGGACTCCCCCGCGGCTAGCCCGTCGTTCCGGCGCAGACAGGAAGGCCCGCCGAGAGGCGGGCCTTCCTGATCCCGAATCGGGCACGGACGGGGCTACCCCTCGTGCGCCGCCACGACCTCGAGCAGGTCACGGCCGAAGCGCTCGACTCGCGACTCGCCCAGCCCCCAGACGCGCAGCAGCGCGTGCATGTTTCGAGGCCGCAGCCGCACGAGGTCGCGTAGCGTCCGGTCGGCGAAGATCGTGTAGGCGGGTGCCCCCTCGGAGCGTGCCCGCTCCGTCCGCCACGCCCGCAGCGCGACGTACAGCGGGTCGTCCGGCCGCACGTCCTCCTCGGAGGTCACGCTGACCACGCCCCCGGTGAGCGAGGCGCGCCCGGGCCGCAGCCCGAGCGTTGGCTGGACGGCCGGGTTCGAGGGTGGGGGCGCCGAGGCGGGGTGCGCGGCCTCCCACTCCGCGACCAGCCGGAGGAGGTCCTGTCCGAACCACGCCGCGCGCCGCTCCCCGATCCCCCATACCGCGCGCAGCGCATCCATCGAGGCCGGGCGGTAGGTCGCGAGCTCGCGCGCCGTGCGGTTCTCGAAGACGAGGTACGGGTCGCGGTCGGTGGAGCGTGCGAGTTGCTCGCGCAGCGCGACGATGTCGTCGTAGAGGTCCGGCGGGTAGAGGGGCGCCTCGTCGTGCTCGTGCCGGCCGAGGCAGTTGTCGCACGCGCCGCAGGTCTCCGGCGGCTCCTCGCCGAAGTACCGCAGGATCAGCCCGCGACGGCACCCGTTGGTGTCGGCGTACTCCGCCATCTCGCGCAACCGCGCCTCCTCGTGCGCGCGATGCCGGACGATCCCCGACACGTCGATCGGCGCGTCGACGTTGTTCGACATCAGGCGCAGCGCCACCGGATCGATCAACCCCGAGTCGCGCAGCGCGGCCACCGTCATCGCGAAACGGTCGGGTTCCTCGTCGCCGACGGCGAACGGGAGCCGTCCCTCGGCGTCGGCGAGGCTCACCCAGCGGTGCCACGTCGCCCGCACGCCGGCCGCATCCGGATGCGCGTCCTCGATGAACCCCTGCTGGAAACGCCGGTCGGCGCGCGCATACAGCAGCGTGCACTCCGCGTGGTCGCCGTCGCGCCCGGCGCGGCCTGCCTCCTGGTAGTACGCCTCGATCCGCCCTGGCATATTGAGGTGGATCACGTACCGCACGTCCGGCTTGTCCACGCCCATGCCGAATGCGTTCGTCGCGACGATCACCGGGAGTTCGCCGAGCATGAACCGGCGCTGCACGCCCGACCGGCGGGTGCGCTCCAGCCCCGCGTGGTAGGCCTCCGCCTTGACTCCCGCCGCCCGTAGCGCCTCGGCCATCTCTTCGACGCCCCGTCGAGTCCGCACGTACACGATCCCGGCGAGCCCCGGGCGCTCCCGCACGTACTCCACCACCCAGCGACGGCGCTCCTCCGCGCCCTCGATCGCCTCGACGGCGAAGGTGAGGTTCGGGCGGTCGACCGAGGTCACGACCTCCGCCGCGCCGGGCGCGATGCCGAGGCGTTGCGCGACGTCGCGTCGCACCTGCGGGTTCGCCGTCGCCGTCAGCGCCAGCGTGCGCGGGAAGCCGAGCCGCTCGCGCACCGCGCCGAGTTGGAGGTAGTCCGGGCGGAAGTTGTGCCCCCACTCGGAGATGCAGTGCGCCTCGTCCACCGCCAGGAGGTTGATCCCCGCGTTCTTGAGCCCCACGGTGAAGCGAGGGTTCTGGAACCGCTCGGGCGCGACGTAGAGCAGCGGCACCTCGCCGCGGACGAACGCGAGGTAGCGACGGTTCTGCTCCTCGCGGTCGATGTGCGAGTTGATAAACGTCGCGTTCACCCCCGCCGCCTGCAGCGACTCCACCTGGTCCTGCATCAGCGCGATCAGCGGCGACACGACCACCGCGCGGCCGACCTCGAGGGCCGGCAGCACGTAGCAGAGGCTCTTTCCGGTGCCTGTGGGCATCACCGCCAATACGTCGCGCTCCGCGAGCGCGTGCAGCACCGCCTCCTGCCCGCCGCGGAAGTCCGGATACCCGAAAACCTCGAGGAGTTTCCGCCGGTAGGCGGACATGTCGGAGGGGAACGCCGCGTGCTCTGCCCGCGCGACCAGCGGCGCGGTCCGCTCCGGGCTCGCCACTGCGACCCCCGACCGTCCGACGCTCACCCCCTCCGCCGAGGGCGGCTCCACCGCCATCGCGAGGGGCGGCGCATCATCCGGCCGCGCCCCGCAGGCATCGCACCACGGCGCGCGCGGGTCGAGCGCTTCGCCACAGGCTGCACACCGGTCGGCCACGGATTCCCCCAGACAGCAGTCGCGCCCCTCGAGATCGAGGCGCGCGTGGCTGGGGAGGCTCATGGTACCGCGCGGGCTGGCCGCGGCTGTCATTGACCCCTCGCCCCTCCTGCCCCCACCATCGATGCATGCACAAGCGACGCCTGGTTGCCTTCGCCGCTATCGCTGTCGCCGCCGCGATGTTCGCGGCGGCTTGCCGGTCTGAGAAGGCGGTGGTGTCGCAGGCGTCGCCCTTGCCGGTGCCGGCGGGCACGTCGGCGACGCCGGGCGGGGTCTCGGCGGGCGGTGTGCGGGAGGTCGACTGGGGGTCGGCAGCGGTGCTCGATGAGGTGCGAAGGCACTTCAACGGCGGGGAAGTGGAGCCGAAGCGCGTCGCGTACGCGGACCTGACGGGCGACGGCGTCGAGGAGGCGCTGGTCGTCGTCGAGTCCGGGGGGACGGCAGGCGACCTCGGTGCTGCCGTCTACCGGGCGGCCGCAGGTCGGGTCGCCGTCCTCGCTTGGATCGACCGTGCCGGGCACATCGAATTGCGGCTGCCGAACGTTGGGCCGAATTCGGCGTTCATAGCGGTGGAACAGGGAATCTATGCGCCCGGCGACGCCAACTGCTGTCCGAGCCGCATCCGAGAGACCGCGCTGCGCTGGGACGGCTCCGCGTTCGTCATTTTGAGCGAACAAATCCTACCGGGGCGGCCATGATCCGCTGACAGCGGGATACCGGTGACATAAGGAAGAGGTCTGGTGTGGCGCAGGATCCTGCCTCGCGAGACTTGACCGGAGCCCCAAGGCCCCGGGCGAGCAACCATCCGCGGGGCCGGAGCGCGCCGACTGCCGCCGACCTCGTCGCGACCGGTCGGGTGACGCCCCAGCAGGCATATGCCGCAAGCATCGTCCTCGCGCGCCTTCACGACCGCCGCATCGGCCTATCGATGACCCTCGAAGACATGTGCGAGGTGCTCGGATACCTCGGTGAGGGGCGGCGGCCCGAGGCGGTGCCCCCCGACCAGGTGGTTCCCCCGAACCTTCGTCGCGAGGCGAACCACTCGACGGAACGGCGCCCCTCACCGCCGTCACCGTCTTCGGACATCAGCGCCTGAAGCGGCCCGCTCAGACCAGCCCCGACTCGCCGCGTTCACGTTCCATCCGCGCCCGCTCCTCCGCCTCGATCGCCGCGACCCGCGACTCGAGCACCTGCGCGCATCGAGACGCCTCGCCGAGTGCGACCTCGGTCAGCACGCGCCGCAGCCGCACCTCGCCCCACGGCCCGAGGACGACACCCGACAGCCGGGCCTCCTCATGTCGCGCGAGCGAGGCCAGCATCCGGCGATCTTGTTCGAGCCGTGCCAGCAGCACGGGAATCGTCGGCGCGCCGTACATCACCGCGGCCACCGCGGCCGGATGCCGGTCGGAGCGTCCGCCGGGCGCCGGGATACCAGCCGCCGCGGCGGCGAAGGTGGCGCACGCCAGTTCAAGGCTCGCGGCGTAGCCGGCTACCAACCGTCGAGGCGCCTCACGCCCGCCCTCGTCCGCCTGGTATTCGCCGATCGCCCGCAGGGCGACCGCGATCCGCCGGTGAAACTCCCCGCAAGCCTCCTCGAGCGCGTCGAGCGGCAGCGCGTCGAACGCTTCGTAGGCGCGCGTGGTGTCCGAGGGCTGTGTCATCTCTCTGGCTCCACGCCGTCATCGGTCAAATGGGGCATCAGCGGGACCTGTGGCGCGGATCGGTTGGCGGGCATCGACGTGTCTCCGTGCGAGGGCACCTGCGCGTCTATCCTACGAGGATGAAGGAGATCGGCTGGGGCACGCACGCGCTCATCCTGCTGAGCATGGTCATCGTGCTCTGGGCGGGCGGCGATTACATCGAGGGCTGGTTCGGCCATCGCGTGCGCAGCGTCGCCGAGTTGCTCCTGATCTTCTGGTACCTCACCGCGATCGCCGGCATGCGCTTCCTGCCCCCCAGAGGTCGAGACAAAGACGACAAGCAGCGGTGAGCGCGTCGCGGACGCTCACCGAGACGATCGAGCTCCACCTGGACGCGCTGTACGAGCGCGATGCCGCTGGCTTCCTCCTCCGTCCCCGCGGCAGCCCGATTCCCTCTCCGCGCGTCCATCTCGTCCGCTCGACCGAGGGCAACCGCTGGCTACTGTCGACCGCGGTTCCCGCGAGTTTGCGAGGCGCGGTGGAGAGGCTCCTGGCGTCGGAGCCAATCCTCGACCCCATCGAAGCGATCGAACAGCGGCCCCCCGCGTGTCGCGACGCGCTGTTCGCTCTGCTGGCGGGAACGCGACCTCCGACACATGAGTATCGAGGCCCGGCGTTCACATTCCCGCAGACCCTCCCCGAACCCTCAAGTTCCGTCGCGGTGCTCGGCTCCGCGGACGAGGCCCACCCACATCCGGAGCTGGCGTGGCTCGCGGCGTTCGACGAGGTTGACCGGCCGATCGTGGTCGCGCGAAATGACGGTGGCCAGGCAGTGGCCCAGTGCCACGCCGCACGCCCCGGACCGGCCTCGGCGGAGGCAGGCCTCGAGGTAGTCGAGGCGTACCGGCGGCGCGGCCTCGCCCGCGCGGTCACACTGGGCTGGGCCAGAGCCGTCCGCGCAGGCGGGCGCGTGCCGTTGTACAGCACCTCTTGGGAGAACGAAGCGTCTCGGGCAACCGCGAGAAGCCTCGGTTTGCTGCCCTACGCCGAGGACTGGCATTTCGGCTGAGCGGCTCGGCTGGCGGCCAGAAACCGCCCTGTGCGAACATCGAGCGCGCGGCAGGGGCGATTAGCTCAGCGGTAGAGCGCCCGGTTTACACCCGGAAGGTCGGGGGTTCGAACCCCTCATCGCCCACCATGCCGCGTCGCGCGTCCGGCTGGCCGGGTTTGCCGGTGCTCGGAAGCGCTTCGTACACTCGGAACCCTTCAATCCCGCCGGGAGCGACCCCGCCCCGGACCCGCAGGGGCCGCCGGGCCTCGACGAGCAGGTGAGCCGTGAGCAAGAGCACGCAGGAGTGGCTGGAGACGACGTGGGGGAAGGCGACCGCGCGTTTCCCGCAGCGGCGCCCGAAGTTCGAGTCCTCCTCCGGCGCCGACATCGACCCGCTCTACGGCCCGGAAGCCCTGGCGGAGTGGAACTACCACGAGAAGCTCGGCTACCCGGGCGAGTTCCCCTTCACCCGTGGCGTGCAGCCCACGATGTACCGCGGCCGGCTCTGGACGATGCGCCAGTACGCCGGCTTCGCGGACGCCGAGGAGTCCAACCGCCGCTACAAGTTCCTGCTGGAGCAGGGCCAGACCGGCCTCTCCGTCGCGTTCGACCTGCCGACGCAGATCGGCTACGACTCCGACTCCCCGGAGGCCGAGGGCGAGGTCGGCAAGGTCGGCGTCGCGATCTCGTCGCTCGAGGACATGGAGACGCTGACCAACGGCATCCCCATGGAGAAGATCACGACCTCCATGACGATCAACGCGACGGGGCCGATCCTCCTCGCGCTCTACGTCGCCGCGGCGAAGAAGCAGGGCGCCAACCTCGCGAAGATCGGCGGCACGATCCAGAACGACATCCTGAAGGAGTACATCGCGCGCGGGACCTACATCTACCCGCCGCGCCCCTCGCTCCGACTGATCACGGACACCTTCGCGTGGTGCAAGGACAACCTGCCGGAGTGGAACACGATCTCCATCTCCGGCTACCACATGCGCGAGGCCGGCTGCACGGCCGCCCAGGAGCTCGCCTTCACCTTCGCGGACGCCATCGAGTACGTCGACGCGGCGCTGAAGGCGGGGATGGAGTTCGACGAGTTCGGCGGACGGCTCGCCTTCTTCTGGGCCTGCCACTCAAACTTCCTCGAGGAGGTCGCCAAGTTCCGCGCGTCGCGCCGGATCTGGGCGAAGATCGCGAAAGAGCGGTACGCCTCGAAGGACCCGCGCGCGCAGATGGTGCGCTTCCACACGCAGACCGGCGGCGCGACGCTGACCGCGCAGCAGCCGCTGAACAACCTCATCCGCACGACGCTCCAGGCGATGTCGGCCGTCCTCGGCGGCACGCAGTCGCTCCACACCAACTCCTACGACGAGGCGCTCGCGCTCCCCACCGAGGAGTCTGT